>JALUZF010000185.1 GCA_027012135.1 Gammaproteobacteria bacterium | reverse complement strand
TCCATATTGGATCACCTTCATTTTCCAAGTAATGATTATCTTCAAGATCAGATTCTGATGCTTCTCTTTCGATATAGAGAAGCCATGAAAATTCTGACTCTTTATCATTAGAAGATTCTAAAAAAATCCCTTTGGGAAGATAAGTACACTCATGAGTATTATTGTTCATTGAAGACCAGTTATGGACACCCAGTGCGCCGAGCTAAATCGGTAAGAAATTGGAGGTGAAATTCCTCTGTCTGGAAAGGGTTAGCTCCCCCACCAGAACTCCGAGTCATGGGCCGTTATTCGTAAGGATAGGGGTTAAGCGTTGACAGGGGAAAGTATAGGCTCAGTATTGAGCTCCGAAATCAAAGTCAAGAACGCTGACCTTGTTGGGTGAAGGGGAAGGCAATATTGATGATCACGTTAACATAGAGCGAGTGATCATCGGGTTCTTCGGAGTCATAGACCTGGTGCATGTACTGATGTTTCTTATGCGGAACTCGGGAGATCCTGATAGTAACCATTGAACTAAAAAGAAATGGTTCGGTTAAGGAAAGTGATAAACATAAGCTTAGCATGTACGCTATCAGGAAGTCAGACAAGGTAATAGTAGTGAAGAAGCAGGCGAACAAAGTAATTGTAATGAGAACGGCGGAGTCAGTGGAGCGAAGGACCTTGACAAAGAGAAATTCTGTCACTGCTCTTGTGACCAGAACGCAGAGTCTGGGGTAAACAATGAGCAGCTTGCACAGGATACGAAAAACAGCGAAAGAGAACCGAACACTACGTTTTAATAACTTACTGCATCATATCACGCCAGAATTACTTAAAAATGCTTATGACAACCTGAATAAAAAGGCTGCCCGAGGCGTTGATGGTGAGACATGGCAATCGTATGGACAAGGACTAACGGATAAACTTCAAAATCTGCATGTTAAAATTCATACGGGAAGATATAAGCCCCAGCCTTCAAAGAGGATATGGTTACTTAAACCGGATGGCCGACAGCGACCCATAGGAATAGCTGTTGTGGAGGACAAAATCGTCCAACAAGCCCTGGTATGGGTTATCCAGTCAATCTATGAGGAAGACTTTCTTGGTTTTAGTTATGGGTTTAGACCCAAAAGGCACCCACATAAAGCACTGGATGCTTTATATGTTGCCCTAACTGAAAAGCGAGTCAACTGGGTTATTGATGCAGACATTAAAGGTTTCTTTGACAACATTGACCATAGTTGGATGATGAAGTTTTTAGAACACCGGACCAGCGATAAAAGGATTTTATCACTGGTAGAAAAGATGTTAAAAGCAGGCGTCAGTGATGAGGGGAAATGGTCAGCCAGCGAAATGGGATCGGCTCAGGGCTCAGTGTTATCGCCTCTGTTAGCAAATATCTATTTGTTTTATGTGCTCGATCTATGGATAAATAAATGGCGGAACCAAGAAGCCCGTGGAGAAATCTATATCGTGAGATATGCAGATGACTTTGTCATCTGCTGTGAGTATCAACATGAAGCCAATAGATTACTTGATAAGCTGAATGAACGCCTAAAACAGTTTAACCTGACATTACATGAGGAGAAAACCAGACTGCTGGAATTTGGTAAACATGCGATAAAGAATAGAGCAAAACAAGGAAAAGGTAAGCCTGAGACATTTACGTTTCTAGGGTTCACCCATATCTGTAGCAAGCTTCTTTCAAACGGAAGATATACCGTAAAGCGCCTGACCATAGCCAGGAAACAGCGAGCTAAACTCAAACAGATTAAAGAGCTGTTGTATAAAAACAGACATATTAATATTGTAGAGCAAGGCAAATGGTTAAGAAGTGTGGTGACAGGATATGCTAATTATTATGGTGTGCCAGGGAATACAAAATCACTCTCAAATTTTAGGGGACAAATTTGTAAGCTCTGGATGAAAGCGCTTCGCAGAAGAAGTGGTAAAGCGCAGAAA
>JALUZF010000184.1 GCA_027012135.1 Gammaproteobacteria bacterium | reverse complement strand
ACCCATTAACGGGATAGCTGCAGCTGCACCAGAACTTTTTAAAAAATTACGTCGACTTATTTTTGACATGGTTTCTCCTTATTTTCAGAAACGGGAATGGATAGCTTTAAAATCCAGGAATAATATTTGATCGAACTCCTTTAAACAGGGGATCAATCTGGTATTTATTTGATTGAGTATTAATATCAAACTTGTGGATCACACTGATTTAAAATGACAGCAAGTCTTTGGCCACAGGCATTGACTGTTATCACAGTAGTGATACAAGAGAATATCGTAAAATAACGGGAAGTATATGCTTGATTCCTTGATTAACTTCCCTGTTGAATTTAATTAAAATTCTTTGTTTTTGTTTTTGTTTTTGTTTTTGTTTTTATTTTTATTTTTGTTTTTTTATTTATGTTACTTGATGCAGGTATGTTACTTGATGCAGGTTTACAATTATTTAAAATAGATTAAACTTTATTTGTTTATGTTTTTACATATGTCAATTGGTATGTATAAACATAGGTTAAAGACAGATGTTTTAATGCTGTAATATAGCCAAAAAACCAAAATATTAACCTTGTTATTGCAAAAACTGGCTAAATAATCTTTTTACATGACAATAAAAAAATAGCAAATATATGGGAATTTATATATATAGAAAGTTTCATAAATTAATGCAGGTTAATAACACAGGTTGATATTGAGATATTGTCAGCATATTTTAGTAAAAAGTTAGTAATAAATCCGCTTGATCAGGACAAATAAAGACAGCTAAAAGAGCTTAACTGATACTCAACAGCTTCAGATTTCAGATGTAACAATTATTCCGTGAGCAATAGAGAACTGGCTATAAAAGGGAAACGTTTACAAAATGCCAGAGGACAGCAATTACCTGTGCTTTTTAAATCAGGCTTAGCATCCACCCATAAATGGATGCACACCAGTTAATCGATATAAAAATATGATCTTTTCGTGATAATTTTGCAGAACTGAACGATTACTATAACGCTAAGTCCAATAACTATTACTTATATAACGAGGAATACCAGAATGAAAATGATCAAGCTACCCTTTCTACTACTGACAGTTCTGGCCGGACTCAGTATCACTCTGGCCTTGACGGTATCAGCCGGGCCAAACAACGAAATAGAGCATGTTAGCAATACTTATAAAAAAGCCTATTTTGCCGGCGGCTGTTTCTGGTGTGTTGAATCCAATTATGAAAAACGAAAAGGTGTTATTGAGGCCATTTCCGGTTATAGCGGGGGGAAAATTAAAAACCCTACCTATAAACAGGTATCTTCCGGTAAAACAGAACATCTGGAAGCGGTTGAGGTGATTTATGATCCCAATGTGATCTCCTATCAGGAACTGCTGGATGAACTGTGGTTCGTAATTGATCCGACCGATGCTGGTGGTTCATTTGTGGATCGGGGCCCTCAGTATCGCTCCGCTGTTTTCTATACCACTGAACAGGAAAAACAATTAGCCGAACAGGCCATTAAGGAACTTGAACAGTCAGGACGTTATAATAAAGCCATTGTTACCGAGGTCAGACCGTTTGAAGTTTTTTACAAAGCAGAAGACTATCACCAGGATTATTACAAAAAAAATCCCTTACGCTATAATTATTACCGCTTTCGCTCCGGACGTGATCAATACCTGGAAAAAATCTGGGGGGATGAACTGCATAAGCCCCAGAAACATAACACCGGTTCATCTGCTACAATGGCACCATCAGCCACAAACATGTCACAAACGGATAAAGGCCGCTATATGAAACCCGAAAAAGAGGAACTTAAACAGAAACTGACCGATCTCCAGTACCGGGTCACCCAGGAAGAAGCCACCGAGCGTCCCTTTCAGAATGAATACTGGGATAATAAGAAAGAGGGTATTTATGTGGATATTGTCTCCGGAGAACCACTGTTCAGTTCGACCGACAAATACGATTCTAAAACCGGCTGGCCCAGCTTTATCCGTCCCATTGAGCCGCAGAATATTGTTGAGAAATTAGATAAACATTTATTTTACAGCCGTACCGAGGTACGTAGTAAGCACGGTGATTCCCATTTAGGCCATGTATTTCCTGACGGCCCCAAACCAACCGGCCTGCGTTATTGTATCAACTCTGCTTCCTTACGTTTCGTGCCTAAGGAAAAACTGGATGAAGAAGGTTATGAGCAATACCGCAAACTGTTTGAGAAATAATTGACTTAATTTGGTAAACTAACCAGATGTTCAATATTTTCATAAATAGGATTCGTATGTCCGGAAAACTGATTACAACCACCGTCCGGTCTCTGGCCTGATTAAACACCAGGATTTGCTGATTTAAATTATGCTGAAACATATTAAACATTCCGGAAAATGGCTAATCACGCATAAGGACTGGCGGGCACATTTTGTGTTTACCATCGGTGCTATTGTAGTCGGTCTGGTGGCCACTTTTATGGCTATTTCCAGTGAATGGGCCAACCATATGTTTCATCGCCTGACCGCATACTCTCCTTATCTGCCCTTTATTGTCTCCCCCCTGGGGCTGATCCTGGTGGTCTGGCTGACCCGCCGGTTTTTTCCTGGTTCCGAAGGCAGCGGTATCCCGCAGGTTCTGGCTTCCCTGGAAATGAGCCACGAAAAAGAGCGCAGCATCCTTATTACCCTACGTATTGCGGTGGGTAAGGTTATATTATGTATCCTGGGTCTGTTAAGCGGCGCCTCTATTGGCCGTGAAGGACCAACGGTGCATGTCGGGGCGGCTATTATGTTTTCACTGCGCCGTTTTGTACGCTTTAGAATTTATGATATGGAGCGGATTTTAATTCTGGCCGGAGGCGGGGCCGGTATATCGGCCGCTTTTAACACTCCGCTGGCCGGTATTGTTTTTGTTATTGAAGAACTCAGCCGCTCCTTTGAACAACGTACCCGCGGCTTATTGTTAACCGCCATTATGGCCGCTTCTATTACAGCCATTTCTTTTACCGGAGATTATACATATTTTGGCTCATCTTCTGCGGTCATTAAAACCTGGGGTGCCATTATTCCAGTGCTGGCCTGCGGTATTGTGGGCGGACTGTTAGGCGGCAGCTTTAGCCTGATGCTGATCCACGGCAGCCGGTTTATTGCACCGTTTCGGGAAAACCGGCCTTTTTTAATTGCCGCTTTATGCGGTCTGAGCATTGCTATTATCGGTTTTTATTCCGGAGAACTGACCTACGGCAGCGGTTATGAAGAAGCCCGTTCCATGGTGATGGGAGAAGCAGAACTAACTAACCAGTATGGTTACCTGAAACTGATAGCGACTGTAGTATCCTATCTGAGCGGTATCCCCGGCGGTATTTTTGCGCCTTCCCTGGCTACCGGTGCCGGACTGGGGGCACACATTGCGCAACTGCTGGGTGATTATCCTTATGGTCCCGTTATTTTATTTGGTATGGTAGGTTATTTTGCCGGTGTGGTTCAGGCACCAATTACTGCTTTTGTTATCGTCATGGAAATGACCAATAAACATGAACTGATTCTGCCCATGATGTTGACGGCATTTATTGCCACCGCTATTTCCAAATCCATTTGTACAACCCCTATCTACAGCACCCTGGCGGATCATTTTCTTCCGGATGACAAGAAGCTTCATCCCTGATAACTTAAAACAGTTCTACTTCATTCATTTTTTCTTTCATTTCACTGCAGTGGTTTTTTTCTCTATTTTGAGGCTCATCTGATTCACTGCTGACTGATTGAGTACTTCCCTCCTCCGGTATGCTGATAAACTGCTCAACAATATCTTTAAGCTGTTCAGCCATAATTTTGAACTCATTACCTGAGTTATAAGCATCCTGGGAAGTTTTGGCCATGGTCTGAGACATAATCGTCAGTTGTTCCAGAGCCAGGTTAATACGTTCGTTATTCTGTCTCTGGATCCGGGTCTGTTCCGCATTTTCCTTATTCATTTCAGTGACGGCAGTAATATCACTGACAATATTATTAAAAGCATCACCCGCTTCCGATGACAGTTCTACCGTTGTATTGGCGTGTTCCTGCATTGCAGACATTTTATCAACAACATTGCCTGAGGCATTCTGAAGCTTATCTATTTTTTCCTTGATTATAATGGTTTCTTCCTGGATCTTGTGTGACAGGCTCCTGACCTCATCAGCTACTACGGCAAAGCCTCGTCCTGCTTCCCCGGCCCGCGCTGCTTCAATAGCTGCATTTAATGCCAATAGATTAGTCTGTTCAGAAATAGACTGGATAACACCGACCACTTCACCAATACTATTGCTGTCATCTGCCAGATTCTGTACCACGACTGAGGAAGCTTCCACTTCAGTGGCAATTTTCTCTACTGATGTCACTGATTGCCTGATAATATTACGGCCATTTTCAGCCACCTGCCTGGCTTCTTCAACTGAATTAGCCGCGGCTATTGCCTTTTCAGCAATATAAGTCATCTGCTCAGACATTTCCCTGTTAATCTGGGAAATCTCAGTGACCTTTTTCTCCTGGGTACTGGAAAGAACCTGGGCACACTCTGTAACCGAACTCATTTTAAAGGCTTCTTTTGCCAGGTTGGTCGAAGCAAACACCACCAGATCCACTACCCGTTTAATCTTGGAAACAAAGACATTAAAGTCCTTTGCCAGTTCTGCCAGCTCATCGCGGCCAACTTCATCCAGCCGGTGTCCAAGACCGCCACCTGAAGAAATTTCCGACATGGCATACTGCACGGAATTAAGACGATCGGAAACCAGAAACTTAACCAGCAGCATGATTATTCCCGCAGTGAATAAACTGATAACAATAATAATAATGGTATTTGTGGACAACTGCTCGGTATCGCTTAAGAGTTCTTCTATCTGTACCCGGGCATGTTTCTGTTCCCTGGCAATAATGCTGTCAACCTCTGTACGGGTTTTGGCCAGCAAGGGGCCCAGTTGATCATGTATTAGCTGAGTATCTTTACGCCAGCCATCACCACCATGCAGTTTAATAAGTTTCATTAAAGCCTGTTCATAATTACTTATCATACTCTGCAGTTCTTCAAATCCCGTTTCCTGCTCAAAGCTGAAACTTTCTGAATACTCTGATAATGTCTCAATCGTCTGCCTCAGGCGCTCCAGTTCAAAGGGAAACTGTTCTTCTTCTGCCTTGCTTCTATAAGTCAGATAGACTGTAATATTACGTGACAGATAAAGCCACTGACTGCGGATTTCATAAATCTGCTGAAGAATTTTTTTGCGAATAGCTTCATCCACATCATCCATATCCGCTTCCGATTCAATCATGGCTGAGGTAGTCTGCAGCATTTGATTGAACAACGGCCCGATTTTTTCCGCCGCCAGTTGCAGAGCCGGTTTATTAAGCCGGTCGTTAATACCAACCCGCATCATATTCTGATACTGCTTATCCAGTTCCTGCAGATGTATTTTAAGCTGCTCCAGTGCAGCAACCATATCGGCATGCGTGGATTTTTGCTTTTCAAGCACGGCGATATGCCCCATCAACATATTAATATTCTGCTGATAGCTGTTCTTATATTGACTGTCCCGTGTCAGTAGATACAAACCGCTCATGGCTGACATTTCTGACACCCCTTCCCGGATCCCCTGCAGGTGATTGATAATAGGCGTACTAACCTGGGTTACCTGGATCACAATTTCCTTCTGCTTATTACCGTGATACAGAAAAAGCCCGCTGCCGGCAATAATAATCAATGTAAAAATGACATAGGACAGCTGTAACTTACTTTTTATGGTGTAATTTAATAAAGGCTGAACTATTAACTTTTGAAACATGGATTCCCCCCGGTGGAAACATTTTTTCTTATATTTTTATATCGGCATGAACAAAATATAGTTTAGCCTGAGGGGATTTACCACTGAAAAAGACCGCAGATAATAATTTAATTAACTGAAATAAGAGGAATTTTTACTTTTATTTGACATTTACCGACAGGCTGTCGGTAAATGTCAAATAAGTTTTGATTGATAAGAAGATAGTATCTGTCTCAGAGTGTTACTGCATATTTTCCAGGGCAGCAATACGCTGCTCTAATGGAGGATGGCTAAGAAACAGGGCCTTAATACCTTCACCCACACTACCGGCAATACCGAATGCTGCCATTTGATCCGGCAGATCTTCCGTTGCATGAGCCTGCTGCAGCCGCCTTAAAGAGGCAATCATTTTCTGTCGTCCGGCCAGTTCAGCGCCGCCCCGATCAGCCCGAAATTCCCTCTGACGGGAGAACCACATAACAATCATAGTCGCCAGTACTGACAGCACCAGCTGGGCAATAATACTGGTAATATAATACGCAGGCCCATGCCCCCGCTCGGTCTTAAACACTACTCGGTCAACAATATGGCCAATTACCGTGGACAGAAACATCACAAAAGTATTCACCACGCCCTGGATCAAAGCCATGGTCACCATATCACCATTGGCCACATGAGACACTTCATGTCCCAGCACCGCTTCCACTTCATCCTGGGTCATGGCATTAAGCAAACCGGTACTAACGGCTACCAGGGCAGCATTTTTATTTGCACCGGTAGCAAAAGCATTGGGCTGGGGAGAATCAAATATACCAACTTCCGGACGGCCTATTCCAGCCCGCTCCGCCTGCCGATAAACCGTTTCTACCAGCCAGCGTTCAGCATTATTGGCAGGTTGTTCTATGACCCTGACCCCCATCGAGCGTCTGGCCATAGATTTGGACATAAACAGAGAAATAATTGAACCGCTGAAGCCCACAATCAGTGACATCACCATAACCGCCTGAAGGTTCAGATCAACCCCGTTGGCCTGCAGCATTCCCTGTATTCCAAGTAACTGGAACACCATGCCAATTAGTGCCATCACGGCAAAGTTGGTGGCCAGGAATAGTAAAATTCTGCTCATTTAATTGTTCCTTTATAAAATTTAAAGATTGCTTATATTTATCGGGTTAAATAACCATATTTCAAGTTATAGACCCTGTTAAATTGCCCCGGTTCCTTTGCTTTTTAATATTCTCTTTAATAAATATTTACTTGACAGTTATTAAACATTGTTT
>JALUZF010000183.1 GCA_027012135.1 Gammaproteobacteria bacterium | reverse complement strand
ATTAAAATCCCTTAGATAGTCCGGGGTGACATGCCGCCCGTTTAATGGAACGATGGTCTGCTCAGGATCAGAGGGTGAATGTATGACATAAAGATAAAAATATTGCTCCTTTCCTTTCCCTTTTAACGCTTTGTTTTTTAATGCCTCAGCTTCGGCTTCTATCCGCGCATACTCTTTTTTTTGCCACTCATAAAGTTTTTTTACTTCCTCTTGCCTCCATTCTTCTATCTTTGACGCTTCTTTACTCCACTCAACACGATTTCTCGCAGAAATATTCTTGAGTTTTTTTTCATAAGGCTTTAAAAGTGCTTTTATTTTTCGATTGTATGCCTCGTAAACAGGCCCTTTCTTTTTCTTCTGATAAGCCACATATTCGTTTTGAATCTTCTGATATTCTTCAGGACTCAGGCCAGATAATCCTTTGAATTGTGCTGGACAAACCGGTCTTTTGCCATCAAGTTCATACATTGGGCTATAGACATCAAAGTCCTTTCCGGTGGCAATAAGA
The DNA here is from genome assembly GCA_027012135.1 of Gammaproteobacteria bacterium. Lineage (GTDB taxonomy): Bacteria > Pseudomonadota > Gammaproteobacteria > GRL18 > GRL18 > JANELJ01. Next base: position 6,551 of record JALUZF010000183.1, on the reverse strand, counting down.
CGACCTATTGTGATGGGTTTTCCCGGAGAAGCAGCAATTACATCAGTTGCTAACAGCGAAATTATAATCCCTATAAAAAACAATATTCTCATTATATTTAATCCAATCACAGTTCTTTCTCCCTTGACTCAATAACCCGAACTTACAGATTTGAAAAAGTCAACAAGCAGTATATCTGCTCAGATTTCTGATTTCAAATCAGAAAAGTGTTGCCGGGTCAGAACCTGTCATAAGCCATTCTCAGGGCATCTGTATGCCTTTAGCAATCACCGGAGAAATAAAATCAAATGCCTGTCCGATTTTCACTGGAGATCGGAAAAATATACATTTTATGCTATTCTCTGATAAACAATCATTATTATTTAATGAACCAGAATTTATAATTGAATCAATAAATGCCAATACCCGATATCAGTCAAATACTTTTTTTAGATCTGGAACCCTTAAATGCCGATCCGCATAAGAAAAGTATCAGGGAAACCGGGATTGTTCTGGGTGACCGACAGCTAAAAAGTCAATCTGTAGAACACTTGGCCAATAATATTTCAGCCTGTCAGCCGGTTTATCTGTGCGGGCATAATCTGCGCGACTTTGATTATCCCTATCTGCTGAATTCTGCACTGGCGCCTCTGATCACACAACTGGAGATTATTGATACCCTGGAACTCTCCTTATTGTTTTTTTCCGAGAATACCCTGCACAAATTACCGAAAACCTATAAAGAAAATGATCCCAATAAAACCAATGATCCACTGCAGGATGCTTTACTTACCAGAGACCTGTTAAAGCAGATCATTGAACGTTTTTATCAGTTATCCCCCTTATTACAGCACATTTACTTTTCCCTGCTTTATCAAACCAGCCAGTTTAAGCCCTTTTTTAAGTTTCTTAATCCGGATATTACACCGTACAAGGATGCAGACTCTCTGTCCAAAGCGGTTTTTGAAGCATTGAGTGATAAAATTCAGTCACCGGAAGCTCTGCCCGCACTGGTCTCTGAACAGCCTGTTGAACTGGCTTATATTATCAGTGTGCTGCATGGAGAGATTGAAGAAATACGCTCTTTTCCTCCCAAAGTTTTTTTGGATTTTCCGCCTATTCAGGAAAAGCTTAACGCGCTGACCTTTAATCCGGTCAATGAAATTGCCAACCTTGAACAATCGGCCCTTAAATATTTTGGTTTTGACCGCTTCAGAAGTTTTCCAAAGTTCAAAGCGGAAAATGATTTGATTGAAGCACTGGATGACGTGTCACAAAAGGACATTATAAAGGGGGCTTTGCAGCAGGAAGATATTCTGGCTGTATTGCCCACCGGGGGCGGTAAAACCTTTACCTTCTGGCTCCCTGCCATTATTAAGGCCAAACGCACAAGGGCACTGACTGTGGTGATTTCTCCCCTGCAGGCCCTTATGAAAGATCATATTTTTAACTTTAACCATAAACTCGCCGGCCTGGCCTGTGCAGAAGCCTTAAGCGGTTATCTGACCATGCCGGAGCGGCGTAATATTATCCGGCGGGTGATTAACGGCAGTATTGATATTTTATATCTGGCCCCTGAATCTCTGCGCTCAAAAAATATTGAACGCATTCTGTCCTATCGTTATATTGAACGTATTATCATTGATGAAGCACACTGCTTATCGACCTGGGGGAATGATTTCAGGCACGATTATTTTTACATCGCCCAGTTTATTAATAAAATTCAGGATAAAAAATATTCAAACCGCATTCCCCTGTCCTGTTTTACTGCAACCGCCAATAAAAAAACCATCGAAGAAATTGAGCACTATTTTAAATCACAACTGAATATTTCATTTGAACATTATATTGCCTCACCAAAACGAGACAACCTGATCTATTCAGCCCGTTGCTATGGCAATAAAAAAGAAAAGACCCAACAGCTCATCGCACAGATAAGAACCATTAAAGAGCCCTGTCTGGTTTACAACCCTTCCAGCCGTAAACAATGTGAAATGCTGGCAGAGCAGCTTGCAACGGATTTAGGCCGCAATTTTTACGCTTTTCATGCGGGCATGAGCAGTACGTTAAAAAATCAGGTACTTAATGATTTTATCAGCAATGATGCCGATGGTATTGTCGCCACTACCGCTTTTGGTATGGGGATAGATAAACCGGATATCCGCCATGTGATCCATTATGAAGTTTCTTCCAGCCTGGAAGACTATATGCAGGAATCCGGACGAGCGGGCAGAGATGGTCAGCCATCCCATTGCCATATTCTGTTTAATAATGAGGACTTTGACAAACTCTTTTTTGCTCTTATCCGTCAGAAACTCACTCACCCTGAAATTAAAAAAATCTTTCAGTCCATTCGTCGTTATAAAGGCCGTAAAGTGGGTGACGAAAGAAAGATTGTGGTTTCCATTAATGAGCTGGCCGAAAGTGCCGGAATAAAAACCGATGATGAGCAGTCTGATTTTGATACCAAGGTAAAAACCGCATTACTGGAACTGGAACGGGCCGGTTATATCCGCAGGGGCTATAACGTACCGGAAGTCTGGGTGACCTCATTTGAATTCAAAACTATGGAGCAATTGCACGATATACTTCATAGCCATGGTTTATCTGATCAGAGTGAGGATACCGGCAAGCGGGTTTTATATCAGTCTATTGTCCTGCTGGCACAGGTGTTAATTAAACGCAGCACACAGCGATTCTCAATAGCCATTGAAGAACTGGCCGGGATCCTTAATCTTGATACCGATGAAGTCTATCATGTGCTGGATAAAATGCGTGATATGGAACTGGTTTCACTTAAGGAAGATTTATTGATCAGCGAGCTTCGACCACAGAAATTGCGCCAGTTAAGCGCTACCCTTTCCGATCTTAAAGAACATCTGACTTCCATACTATACGAACTGTCTCATCAACGTTTTAAACTGAAAGAACTCAATCATGCGCTCAATAAGGCTGGGATCCGGATCCAGTGCGCCGATTATAGTTTTTTTCTAAAATACTGGTTATTAAACCTGACTAAAAAAGGCCTGTTTGAATGTTACCGGGATAAAGTGGGTGATCACGCCTGGTATGCCAATGTCCATGATCAGGACTATCTGAATAAAGCCATTCATCAGTTTACCCATATTGTTCAGGCCGTTGTGCAATATATTATTAATGAAGGCGAAGAAGTTACTGAGGATAAAAATAAAAAAACACTGATTGCCTATGAAAAAATGGTGCAGCACTGCAATCACCAGCTGGGTAAAAAATTATCAGTCAATGAATATGATAAGGCTGTCCTTTTTTTACACAATATTCGTTTATTGCGTCTGGAAGGCGGACGGGTTCTGCATCATATGCAGATCGAAATTTATATTGATAATTCGCTAAGCAGTAATAAACAGTATACCAAAGAAGATTATAAGCTGCGCATGGCACCGCTTTACCAGAGAAAACGCTCAGCAGTTCATATTATGGAACATTATGTCCAGCTGCTCAGTAGAAATCCGGGACTGGCCAGTAAATTTGCCACCGATTATTTTACCCTGGACTTTAAACAATTTGTCAGTTTTTACAAGCTCAGCAAAAAACTCAGATTACCCATTTCCAAAGACCGTTACGAAAGAATTGTCCATGGTCTGACGGATGATCAAAAAGCCGTTGTCTTTGACGAAAAAACCTCGGCTATGCTGATACTGGCCGGGCCTGGAACCGGTAAAACCAGAGTACTGGTCAATAAAATTGCCCATATGATCATTGAGGGTGATTACAAGCCGGAACATTTCCTGATGCTGACCTTTACCCGTTCTGCCGCCCATGAGTTTAAGCAAAGGCTGTTTGAATTACTCAGCGATCTCGCTTACGACATTGATATATACACCTTTCATGGCTATGCCACTGAACTGGCCGGAACAGGCTTTGATAATAACCAGAAAGCTGAGGACAAATTTGCTGAACTGATCCCACAGGTAACCCGAAAACTAAAAAACGATGAGCTGTTTCTGCCCTTTAAAAATGCCGTTATTTTAGATGAGTTTCAGGACATTAATGAAGATGCCTTTGAGTTTGTTTATGAATTATACCGGCAGTTTTCAGAGATGAAGGGTCAGGAGCGCGCCAGGGATGTGCGTATGATTGCCGTGGGTGACGATGATCAATGCATTATGGAAATGACCAATGGCGCCAGTATTAATTATATGAAACGCTTTGTTGAGCAATTTAAAAAAGAGGATGACAAGGCGGCAGAAGGAAACGTTAAAAGAAAGTGGTATAAGCTGGGTCTGAATTTCCGTAGTAAAAGCAAAATTGTACAATGTAATAATCAATTTGCTTCAGAAATCAGAGAAAGAATTGACGAATATAAGGTCATCAGGCCTTATAGTAATCAGCCAGGTGAAGTATTCCTGCATTATTATCAGACCCCGGATTTTTTAACCGCTTTATTACCTTTTATCCAGAAAAGTGATCAGAAAACCATCGCCCTGCTCAGCCATGAAAATGAACAAGTTCTGGATATCTATTCCATATTAAAAGAAGATCCGACCCTGGATGTTTCCTACCTGTTAAAAAATGAAGGTTTTCATCTGTATATGATGGATGAAATCTCTGCTTTTAGTCATTTTCTTGAAACCAATCTGGATGAGAATGATAAAATAATCAGTCAGACCCTGTTTGATAATGCCAAAGCTTACCTTATTGAAGAATACGCTGACTCATCCAAACTCAATATTGCCTTAAAACATATCCATGATTTTGAAGAAAATCATGATTTGCTTACCTTGTCTTTCTGGAATAATTACACCTGGGAAACCTTTGCCGGCAGTTTCAGCGATACACCCAGTAAAATAATCGTATCCACCATTCATCGTTCCAAGGGCAAGGAGTTTGATGAAGTGCATGTCATTCTGCAACATGAACACCATCAGAATCATTCAGACTATTTTAAACGACTTTATTATGTGGCACTTTCCAGAGCAAAAACCTTGCTGCATATACACTCTTATCCCAGGCAGTCTTTTAAAACTCTGGAAAGCCTGGATATCAGCGTAAAGGAAAATCCTGAGAAACATTTTCCACCACTAAAAAAACGGCTTTTAATCATGCAACTGGACGATACTTATCTGAGCTATTTATCAAGAAGTACGCACAGTCAGCACTATGTTTCAAACCACAAAATTATGGCAGGCGCTGCTGTTCAACTGCAGATGGATAATAACGGCAATGGCTATAATATTCTGCATAACAATACCGTAATTGGCAGAACATCAAAAAAGTTTACGAAATTGCTTAAACAGTCAATTTCCAGAGGTTATGCAATTAATGATTCTGAAATTGAATATGTAGCAAAATGGTTCTGTAAAGAGACAGAGCGGTTTAATGATATTTTTCTGTGCCGGATCAGCCTTGTTAAAGGTCAGGGTTAATGTACCAACTTCAATGCTGAAGCCTTTACTAGCCAACAACTATCATATAGATGACTGAATTATCAAGTACAAATCCGCTCATTTGCACCCTTCTTCTTTTAGCTCATAAAGTAAAGAATCAGACACTTTATACTTTCTGGCCTTTAAAATATTGTGTATAGCTAATTTAGCCTTAAGTCTGTTATTTGAACGGCTGGGAATTTTCATTTCTTAAAAACTAATTGTTTAAATATGAGATATTGTAGCGCTTTGCCAGTTTTGAAAGACGCTTATCCAATGTCCATAACATGGTATCGGGTGTAATAAGTACTGATGCAAGAAGAGATATATCTACAAAACCACAACCCATTCCATATATTTTATCACGTTCAATAAACCCTAAAATTTCATTAAAATTTGCCTGATTAGCCATTTTTAACAGCTTAATATCATTTAAAGTCCGGGGTCGTGGCGCGGGAGGAGTACCACAGGCCAGTTCACCAATAATCATTGGGTGCGAAAGAACATTATCCTGATAAAGCAGTTCTCTCAGTTTCGTGTTGGAATTTTTAAAATGATCAACCCAAACGGATGTATCAACAAGCACATTCATCAGGATGCATTTTCTCGACGTCTGGGTACATCCTGCATATCAGGTGAAGTTCCGCCAAGATCAGCAAGACGTTTTGCTGCCTGTACTCTGACAAATGTTTTGATAGCTTCTCGAAAAAGATCAGATTTATCCATTTCAGGATCGGCCATTTCCAGTGCCTGTTTATAAAGTTCGTCGTCTATCGTCACTGTAGTTCGCATACCATAAAACCTCATAAATATTGATACCATATTGCATCAAAAAAAACATCACGTCAAATTTTATATTTCATGAACGATACAGTACCGTCATAAATACCGTCAATAGGCTGTTATTAAATGAAACAAGGTGGTATATAAAGAAACGCTGAATATCGCCAAAAGCCTTATAGTACAAGGCTTGTGGGATAGTTTGATACGTTTTGAAATGATTGTCTGGTGGAGATGGCGGGAGTCGAACCCGCGTCCAGAAACCTTCTGCCATCAGTTTTTTACATGCTTAGTACTACCGGTAGTTTTAATGAGTTTTTGCCGGGTAGCCAGGGCAAATCCTCACGAGTCCGTTTAAAGTTTAACCCGCTAAACTCGGACTGAATA
>JALUZF010000182.1 GCA_027012135.1 Gammaproteobacteria bacterium | reverse complement strand
CTTCTACGGTCACTGCTGTGCCGTCTGAAAAACGGGCTTTCTGATTAATATGGTAAGTGACGGATAAGCCGTCTTCAGCAATGTTAATATCATCCGCCAGCAGGCCGTAAAAAGAATAAGGTTCATCCAGACTCTGTTCCATCAGTGTTTCAAACACCAGGCCATCAACTCCGTCAGCCCCTACCCCTTTAAGCAGATAGGGGTTGAGCCGGTCAAAGGTCATGGAACCGTTTAGATCCAGACGGCCGCCTTTGGGCGCATCAGGGTTTACATAATCAAAATGACTGAAGCCTTTTTTATATTTGGGGGTATAACCGTAGGCAATTCCATAATCAGCAAAAGCTAATTTACTGATACTGATAAATAACAGCAAAATTACCAAGCTGATAAAATGTTTATGCTTTACAGGCTTATTATTGAATGACATTTTTTGCCGGTTTAATAAAATTTTTTTTAATAACATCTAGTTTATTCTAATTATCACAGGTATCATATCCAGAATTGATTTTATTACAAGTAGTAATGGTTGGTTCACTTTAAAGTCTAAGACAACAACCATACTCATTCTATCCAAGGAGTTAAACTATGGGATTTTTGCAGGGTAAACGAGCGCTGATTGTCGGTCTTGCCAGTAATCGTTCAATTGCATGGGGCATTGCCCAGGCTATGAAACGTGAAGGTGCTGAACTTGCATTTACCTACCAGAACGAAAAACTGCAGAGCCGGGTAGAAAAACTGGCTACAGAATGTGATTCAGATATTATTCTGCCCTGTGATGTATCCAGTGATGAGCAGATTGAAAAGGTCTTTGAAGATCTGGATAACTTCTGGGATCACCTGGATATTATTGTCCACTCCGTGGCCTTTGCCCCAAGAGCAGAATTGAGCGGTGAATACCTGGACAGTGTCACCCGTGAGGGTTTCTTAATGGCCCATGATATCAGTTCCTACAGTTTTACAGCCCTGGCCAAAGCCGGACGAAATATGATGGAAGGTCAGAACGGCGCCCTGTTAACTCTGTCCTACCTGGGTTCAGAGCGCATTATGCCCAATTATAATGTGATGGGTGTGGCCAAGGCCAGTCTGGAAGCCAATGTCCGCTATATGGCTGAATCTCTAGGCCCTGACGGTATCCGTGTTAACTCCATCTCTGCCGGCCCTATCCGTACTCTGGCCGCTGCCGGTATTGGTGATTTCAGAAAAATGCTGACCCATGTAGAAGAAAATGCCCCGCTGAGACGCAATGTCACCATTGATGATGTGGGCAATACTGCTGCTTTCTTATGCTCTGACCTGGCCAACGGCATTACCGGTGAAAATATTTATGTAGATGCCGGATATAATCATGTCGGCATGGGTGCCGGTGCTTTGCGTTCTAAAGACGAAGAAAAATAAAAGCCGATATTTAACAGCACGAAAAATTCGTGCTGTTAAATCTTATACAGGAAATATCGGTACCTACACCGATTGATGACAAATAGAACTAATTATTTCAAATAGCAGCATTCCTGCTCCTCTATCCATACCCCTATTTTTCCAGTATCCCGGTTTCCCCTTCTGTTTTTGCAATAATTACCGCACCGCAGGAATCGCTAAAAATATTAACCGAAGTTCTGAACATATCCAGAATTCTGTCAACAGCCAGGATCAGGCCGATGCCTTCTAACGGCAGGCCAATAGCGGTCATAATAATGGTTATAGCGACCAGGCTGGCAGCAGGAATACCGGCTACACCGATAGAGGTCAGCAGAGCAACCATAACCACGGTAAACTGAGTGATAAAACTGAGTTCAATGCCGTAGGCCTGAGCAATAAACATGGCGGCTACACATTCATACAGTGCTGTACCGTCCATATTGACGGTTGCACCCAGAGGCAGGACAAAACTTGAAGTGCGGTTGGAAACGCCGGCATTTTTTTCAACACACTCCATGGTAACAGGTAAGGTAGCGCTGGAAGATGCCGTGGAAAATGCGGTCAGCATGGCCGGGGACATGGCTCGGATATGGCGCCAGGGGTTTACCCGGCCAACGGTATAAAGAATGATGGGCATGATAACAAATACATGGATGGCCAGGGCCAGCAGTACACTGAGCATAAACATGGCCAGGGAACCAAACAGGTGAGCAATATTATCAGAACCAATACTGGCAATGACATGAGCCACCAGACCGAATACCCCTATAGGGGCAAACTTCATAATAAAGTCGGTCATGGCCATCATGGTTTCAAATACACCCTGCCAGATGTTTTTCAGGGCTTTTGCCGGACCTTCCGAAATGCGGGTCATAAAAAAACCAAACATCAGACTGAAAAAAATCAGCCCAAGCATCTGACCATTATGGGCTGCAGCCAGGACATTGGAGGGAATAATACGCAGAAAAATGTCCGCTACATCACCAGCCCCCTTGCCTTCAACCTTGGCCAGTGTTGTCTCGGGAACCTGCTGTAAACCAATCAGGTCTCGTGCCGGCTGGCCGTCAATATAGCCGGGCTGAATAAGATTAACAACAAGCAGGCCAATGGTAATAGCAATAAAACTGGTGGCTGTATAATAAAGCAGGGTTTTAATACCCATCCGGCCCAGACCTTCTTCACCGCCAATGCCGGCAATCCCCATAATAATGGAAGACATGATCAAGGGGACAATAAGCATCATCAGAGCCTGCAGGAATAACTTCCCGACAAACTCAAACATACTGTCATAAGTGACACCGAACAGGGCAGCATCCGGCCCGGCAAGCAGTCCGGCAAAAACTGATAATACAAGAGCAATTAAAATCTGCCAATGCAGTTTAAGTTTCACCGAACTCTCCTTTTAAGTAAAAATTTACAGCTCGTCTTCAGTTAGAGCCCTGGCATTAATCTTTATCTCGGACTCAGAACGGATCTGCAAAGTAGATAAAGCGGTTTCAAGGTTACCCTTGTTTTGCAGCAGAGCTTTTTTAATGTCTTCAAAAAGTGCCCTGTCATCAGTGTCACCATCCTTGACCGCAGCCACTGCAACAATGGCCACATCACCATTAATCATTTTAGTACTGGCATATTTGACATCCCTGGGCATGGTAAAAGCTTTATTCAGGATAGCTCCGGGGACATTAGCGGCCTGACGATCAACATAACCTGCTGTTTCCAGTTGTATAGAATTAGCCTGGGCAATGTCTTCCATGGTTTTATCGCTATTCAACTGCTTGATTATTTCTGCGGCCTTTTCCTGGGCTTTAGCAGAAACCTGCTGTTGCTGCAGATGTGTTTTAATCTGTTCCTTAACTTCTTCCAGCGGTTTGATATTGGCAGGAATTCGTTCAACCAATCTGACCACGGCAACATGATCATCATCCAGTTCAATCAGATCACTATTATTACCTTCTTCAAGTACAGTTTCGCTAAAAGCGGCATTAAGTAATTTGGGGTTGGCAAAAATACCTTCTCCACCCTGCTGACTGATTAAATCACTTTCCTTAATTTTTAAATTAAGTTCCGCAGCTACCGGTTCAAGAGAATCGGGCTGTTCAAAAGCCAGTGTCTGCATGGTTTCAGCTTTTTCAAAATAACTGTTTTCTGCTTTTTCAAACTGCAGGTCAGCCACAATCTGATCTTTTACTTCTTCCAGTGGTCTGGATTCACCGCCCTGCACTTCGCTTAACCTGATAATATGAAAACCAAAGGGTGATTCTACCAGTTCACTGACTTCGCCGGGTTTAAGTGCAAACGCGGCCTTTTCAAAAGCTGGCACCATTTCGCCGGTACCGAAAAAGCCCAGGTCACCGCCTTTATCTGCCGAACCGGGATCTTTGGAATATTGTTTGGCCATTTCAGCAAAATCAGCACCATTTTTAATTTTATCCAGAACTTCCTGAGCTTCTTTTTTTACCTGGGCTTTAGTTGCTTCATCAGCATCAGTAGCTACAGTAAACAGAATATGACTGGCTTTGCGACGTTCAGGCTGAGTATATTTAGCCAGGTTATCGTGATAGTATTTTTCTATCTGTTCTTCTGTTACCTCAATATCTTTGGCAATATCCCCTCTGGATATTTCAAGATAAGCCAGTTTGATTTTCTCGGGATTTTCAAACTGCTGTTTAAAGTTCTGATAATAATTTTTTATTTCTTCATCGCTGATTTCTACACTGTCCTTAAAAGTATCTGCCTTGATAATCGCATAGGAAATGTCTCTTTTCTGTTTTATCAGCTGAATAACCCGCTTAACTTCCTGCTCAGACACAATAGCTGACTGGTTAATACCCTGAGCAAATTGCTGCAGTAATAATTGGGTTGCCACATTGCTGCGGTAATTAGACTTGCTATAAGCACTGGGTAAATAACGATTGTATAAGTCTGCAGAAAACTTGCCGTCAAGCTGGAAGGTAGGATCGTTACGAATGTATTCGTCTATCTGCGCTTTGGATATGGTAAAGCCTTTTTCTATCAGATAATTGATCAGGACTCGATTGTTAATCAGTTTTTCCAGCACTAATTGCTTGATTAAACTGCTTTCAACTTTACCCTGTAATTTTTGTGATTCATTCTGAACAGCATTCTGAAACTCAGATACGGTAATTTTGTAATCACCGACATGGGCAACAGCCGGATTGGAATCAGGCGTAATATAACTATTAATGCCCCATAGTGCGAAAGGGATGGAAATCAGAATAACAATTACCCAGGCAAACCATCCTGTCGCCTTTTCTCTGATACTGTGTAATAGCATATATTTATCTCAGTCGTGTAAATATTGGTTTCAAAAAACCCAAAAAAAGTTTCAAAAAAAAAGCGCGTCAAAAACGCGCTTCCTTGATATGGCGGAACGGACGGGACTCGAACCCGCGACCCCCTGCGTGACAGGCAGGTATTCTAACCAGCTGAACTACCGCTCCTGAATTCATTCCAAAAATTTTACTCATTAAGTAAAGGGTTTCTGGTTATGTCTATATCTTGTAGAGTTTTAGTTTCTCGTCAAGAATTTTTCTCGTCGAGAGTTGCCGCTTTTCTCGTCGAGAGTAGTAGCTTTTTCTCATCTTCTCATCGAGGTAGTTGGTGGGTGATATAAGATTCGAACTTATGACCCCCGCCTTGTAAGGGCGGTGCTCTGACCAGCTGAGCTAATCACCCGCAAATTTCTGCAGCTATTGTTTTTCTGTAAAGAAATTTTAAATACCTTAAATACAAGTTTTTATTAAGCTTTATATCAAGGTTTTTAAACCAGTAGCTGCAAAAAAATCTGGCTTAGTTTACCGCGTCTTTTAAAGCTTTACCAGCTTTAAATGCAGGATTTTTTGCCGCTTTAATCTGAATAGTTTCGCCAGTGCGAGGATTACGACCTGTACGGGCCGCTCTTTCTCTAACTTCAAAAGTTCCAAAGCCAATCAAGGTGACTGGTTCATTGCTGGCAAGAGAATCTGTAATAGCTTTAATGGTGGCATCTAATGCACGACCAGCAGAAGCTTTTGACAGATCAGCGTTTTCAGCAATAGCATTAATAAGTTCGGATTTGTTCACAAATGGTCCCCTTTCTGTTTACCCACGAAATGACAGAAAGTTTTTTACAACAAACTAAATAACAGGTCTCAATAAATGAATTCCAGTAAAATGGATTTGCATATGATTATTGATATTTGTCAGATTTTTTGTTAGATAAAAACTGAACAGTCAGATTATAGATAATACGTAAAAAAATTATTATAAATTAACTTAAATTAAATTAGACGTTGTGTTACAACGGATACCGGGACATTGAAGCAAAATTTATTGTTAAAATCTAGCTAAATTTGTAATTAATTTAAAATTTCTTGAATTAAACATAAAAGCTTTGTTCAGGCCTTGCTACAGCTTGTTTTTAAAAATTAAATAATAATTTTTAAAAACAAAATGTTAGCTTGTCTTTCTCAGTATTTGGTAAATTTTAGACCTAAAAATACCGGAATATTAATTCCGATATTTTTATATTTTACCAGTGTCTACAGGCTTCCTGATAACAGCCTCTTTTCACCTTCAATACCCTGTTAATGAGCTCGAATGGCTGCATTTTTTTTGCGAGTAGACACTTTTGCGTTTGTTGAAGCCGTTTTTTTTCCGGAAACCGGTTCAGGCATATGTTCAAGAGCAATCTGAAAGACCTCATCAATCCACTGAACAGGAATAATTTCCAGTTTGGATACAATATTTTTAGGCAGTTCAACCAGGTCCTTACGGTTTTCTTCCGGAATAATAACGGTCTTTATTCCGCTTCTCAGAGCTGCCAGAAGCTTCTCTTTCAGACCACCAATAGGTAAGACCTCACCACGCAGTGTAATCTCGCCTGTCATCGCGACATTGGCTTTAACCGGTGTTTCGGTCAGAGCAGACACAATCGCAGTACACATGCCGATACCGGCACTGGGACCATCCTTTGGAATAGCCCCTTCCGGAACGTGAATATGAATATCCTTATTCTCATACACTTCATGGTCAATACCCAGCATATCAGAACGACTACGTACCACCGTCAGTGCAGCCTGAATAGACTCTTTCATCACATCACCTAACTGACCGGTGACACTGTTTTTACCTTTACCGGGCATAACCGCAGTTTCAATAGTAAGAATTTCACCACCGACTTCAGTCCATGCAAGGCCTGTCACCTGGCCGACCTGGTTTTCCTGTTCCACACTGCCGTAGCGGAAGCGTTTAACACCCAGATATTTTTCAATATTACGGCAGGTAACCGATACTTTTTTAACTTTCCTGTCCAGCAGAATTTCCTTGACTACCTTACGGGCAATCTTGGCAATTTCACGCTCAATACTACGCACTCCGGCTTCGCGGGTATAATAACGGATTACATCCCTGATAGCTCCTTCACTGATGCTCAGTTCGGTTTCTTTCAGACCATTATTTTTCATCTGCTTGGGGATCAGATAACGTGAAACAATATTCAGTTTTTCATCTTCCGTATAACCGGGAATACGGATCACTTCCATACGGTCAAGCAGTGGTCCCGGAATATTCATGCTGTTAGAGGTAGCAATAAACATGACCTCAGACAGATCGTAATCGACTTCCATATAGTGATCATTAAAGGTATTATTCTGCTCCGGATCCAGAACCTCAAGCAGAGCTGAGGATGGATCACCGCGCATGTCCATGGCCATCTTGTCAATTTCATCCAGCAGGAAGAACGGATTTTTAACCCCGACCTTGGCCATATTCTGAATGATCTTGCCCGGCATGGAACCGATATAAGTTCTTCTGTGACCGCGAATTTCAGCCTCATCACGCACACCGCCCAGAGACATACGGGTAAATTTACGATTGGTCGCACGGGCAATAGACTGTCCAAGCGAGGTTTTACCTACACCTGGGGGGCCGACCAGGCACAGGATCGGTCCCTTGAGTTTTTTCATTCGCTGCTGAACCGCGAGGTATTCAAGGATACGTTCCTTGACCTTTTCCAGACCGTAATGATCTTCTTCTAAAATGGCTTCGGCTTTAGCCAGATCATGGCGGACCTTGGAACGTTTTTTCCAGGGCACATTAGTCAGCCATTCAAGATAATTACGCACCACAGAGGCTTCTGCGGACATAGGCGACATCATTTTGAGTTTGTTCAGCTCAGCCAGGCCTTTCTTTTTAGCTTCAGCAGAGAGGCCGTTATTCTTAATCTTGTTTTCCAGTTCTTCCAGTTCATTAGGTACATCATCAATATCATTGAGTTCCTTCTGAATGGCTTTCATCTGCTCATTGAGGTAATACTCACGCTGGCTTTTTTCCATCTGCTGTTTAACACGGCCGCGTATTCGCTTTTCAACCTGCAGAATATCAATTTCTGATTCCATCTGAGCCAGCAGATGTTCCAGACGCTCACGGACATCAGATATTTCCAGGATAACCTGTTTTTCTTCAATTTTCAGCGGCATGTGCGCGGCAATGGTATCCGCCAGGCGACTGGGATCTTCAATGCTGGATAAAGAGGATAAAATTTCCGGCGGTACCTTGTCATTCATTTTGACATACTGGTCAAACTGGTTCATGACAGTACGAGTTAACACATCAGCTTCACGCTCATCCAGCTGAATATTTTCAAATACGCTGACCTGGGCAGTAAAATAGTCATCGGCAGTAAATATATTTTCAATACGGGCACGCTCATCGCCTTCCACCAGAACTTTAACGGTTCCGTCGGGCAGTTTTAATAAACGTAAAATTGAGGCTATGGTACCGACATTATTAATATCTTCAGGCTGCGGATCATCATCTGATGCATTTTTCTGTGCAATCAGCAGGATTTTCTTATCCTCTTCCATGGCCGCTTCAAGGGCATTAATAGATTTTTCACGACCAACATACAGTGGTATGACCATATGCGGGTAAACCACCACATCGCGCAAAGGCAACACGGGATAAATCCGGGTACTTTCTTCGAGTTCTGACATTTCTTCAGACATATTATTTTCTTGCTCCATTATTCAGGAGTTCCTCTTGTTTTGTGCATCTGTAAGCAGCTAAAAATACGGCTCCCACAAATATTTTGAAGGTGTTATTTGATTATAGTGTATATATGGGTGTTATGGGAGAAAATTCAAGTTTAATGAGTTATTTTTGGGCTTTAAACACTAAAAAAGGAGCCTTAAGGCTCCTTTTTTAGTGTTTAACCATATTTTAGCTTATGGTCAATTCTTTATAAACAATTCAATAACTATTTCTATAAAAGCTACTCACCTGATGCTTTTTTATCAGTATTTTCATAAATCAGAAGGGGTTCAGACAGACCGTTAATTACGCCTTCATCCACCACGACTTTCTGCACATCATCTACTGAAGGCAGTTCATACATGGTATCCAGCAGAGTATGTTCCAGAATAGAACGCAGCCCACGGGCACCCGTTTTTCTTTCCATTGCTTTCTGGGCAATGGCCTTCAATGCATCTTCGCGTAACTCAAGCTCAGCACCTTCCAGTTCAATCAGTTTGCTGTACTGTTTGGCCAGGGCATTTTTGGGTTCTGTCAGGATCCGTACCAGGGCTTCCTCATCCAGCTCGCGCAGAGTGGCGATTACAGGCAGACGACCGACAAATTCAGGGATAAGACCATAACGAGTCAGATCTTCTGGTTCAATATCATCCAGGGTTTCACCAAAACTCTTAGCATCTTCCCTGGTTTTTACTTCTGCACCAAAACCGATACCACCTTTATCAGAGCGCTGCTGTATCACCTTATCCAGGCCGGCAAAAGCGCCGCCGCAGATAAACAGTATATTACCAGTATTAACCTGTAAAAATTCCTGCTGTGGATGTTTACGGCCGCCCTGCGGCGGAACAGAAGCTATCGTACCTTCAATTAATTTTAATAATGCCTGCTGTACACCTTCACCGGAAACATCACGGGTAATGGATGGGTTGTCTGATTTACGGGAAATTTTGTCAATTTCATCAATATAGACAATACCGGTCTGGGCTTTTTCTACATCATAGTCACATTTTTGCAGCAGTTTCTGGATAATGTTTTCAACATCTTCACCGACATAACCGGCCTCAGTCAGAGTTGTAGCATCAGCAATAGTAAATGGTACATCCAGTAAGCGTGCCAGAGTTTCGGCCAGCAGGGTTTTACCGGAACCGGTAGGCCCGATTAACAGGATATTACTCTTGGACAGTTCCACATCGTCTTTCTTATAGCCGTTTTCCAGACGTTTATAGTGGTTATACACCGCAACAGCCAGAATTTTCTTGGCTTCAGCCTGGCCAATGACGTATTCATCCAGAATTTTATTAATTTCTCTGGGTGTAGGTAATTTTTTACCCGGAACAGAACCACCCTGTTCCTGGATCTCTTCACGAATAATATCATTGCATAATTCAACACATTCGTCACAGATAAATACAGAAGGACCGGCAATTAACTTTCTGACTTCATGCTGGCTCTTGCCGCAGAAAGAACAGTAAAGAAGCTTACCATTATCATCTTTGTTTTGAGTATCATCACTCATAAAACGAACCTCATATCAGGGAAACTGCGCCCTTCTTTTCTTATAAATAGCTTATTTGTTTCTGACGGATCTCATATTATCTAATAAATTAGAAAGCCCACATGAGACTGTATCAGGCAAATTTTTATTTACCTGATACATATATAAATGTTATTGGCTAATAAATCAACTCTATTCTTCTTCAGAAATGCTGTCACGATGGCTGATAATTTTATCTACCAGACCATAATCCACAGCTTCCTGAGAGCTTAGGAAGTTATCTCTGTCTGTATCCTGAGCAATAACTTCCAGATCCTGGCCGGTATGATCCGCCATGATCTGATTTAATTTATCTTTTAATGTCAGAATTTCTCTGGCATGGATTTCAATATCCGATGCCTGGCCCTGAAAACCGCCTAAAGGCTGGTGAATCATCATTCTGGAGTTGGGCAGACAGAAACGTTTACCATGAGCACCGCCTGTCAGTAATAATGCACCCATACTGGCCGCCTGGCCAATACACATGGTACTGACGTCCGGTTTGATAAACTGCATGGTGTCATAAATGGACATACCGGCAGTCACTGAACCACCGGGGGAATTAATATACAGGTGGATATCCTTATCCGGATTTTCGGATTCAAGAAATAATAACTGCGCTACAATCAGGTTAGCCATATGGTCTTCAACCTGACCGACCAGAAAAATCACCCGTTCTTTTAATAATCTTGAATAAATATCAAAAGAACGTTCCCCTCTTGCTGTCTGCTCAATAACCATAGGCACCAGACCCAGGTTATCAGCCTGTACAACACCTGCTGTGATTTTATTGTTTAGCATTAAATTATTATCCTTCATTTTATTAATATCTTAAATACCGGTAGTATCAGCCTGTTTTATTCAGCGGCCTCTGCTTCTTTATCTTTTTCAGGATTCATAAACTCGGTAAAAGACAGTGATTTTTCTTCCACCTTAGCCTGATCACAGGCCCAGTCAACCACCATTTCTTCCAGTACAAATGACTCAATTTCAGCCAGTTTTTCCTTGTTGGATATATAGTAATTAACAACTTCCTGTGGGTTTTCATAAGTAGCTGCCAGTTCTTCAACTTTTTGTCTTACTTTTTCAGGATCAGCTTTGATTTCATTGGCTTTAACGATTTCCGCCAGTACCAGACCTAAAGTAACCCGTTTTTTAGCCTGATCTTCAAAAAGATGGGTGGGTAAATCCGCTTCATCACTGCCCTGCATCTGATACTGCTGCTGCATCTGTTTAGCCATATTAACGGCTTCTTCCTGAACCAGTGCTGAAGGTACTATAATATCGTGTACCTCAAGAATGGTATCCATAATCTGATTTTTCAGCTTACCGGATATAGCCTTATCCAGCTCAAGCTGCATATTCTTTTTAACTTCTTCACGGAAGGCTTGTTCTCCACCTTCAGTAATACCAAATTTGGCAAAAAACTCATCATTCAGTTCAGGCAGGGAAGATTCGTTAACCGCTTTAACCTTAACATCAAACTGAACATCCTTGCCCGCCACATCTGCATAATGATAATCTTCAGGGAATTTCAGGTTCAGAGTGATTTCATCACCGGCTTTAGCACCTTTAAGGCCTTCTTCAAAACCTTCAATCATCTGTGCCTGACCTAATACGATAGGTACATCTTTACCTTCATTACCGTTAAAGCCTTCACCGTCGATAGTACCAACAAAATCAACGACAACCTGGTCGCCTTCTTCAGCAGCACGGTCAACTTCATTAAAGACCTGGTTCTGTTTGCGAATATTCTCAATAGTCGCATCAATATCCGCATCGGTAATTTCTACATTGGCTTTTTCAAAGGTCTGTTCAGCCAGTGAAGCCACTTCAATTTCAGGATAAACCTCAAATGTTGCCTTATAACGGATAACATCCTTGTTATCTTCATCAACCAGGTCGATTTTAGGCTGACCGGCAGGATTAATTTTTTCCTGAGCAATGGCTTCAAAATAGCTTTTCTGTAATTTCTCATTTAGAACTTCAGCTTCAACCTGAGCACCAAAACGTTTTTTAACTACCGAAACAGGGATTTTACCAGGACGAAAGCCATTGATTTTGACGGTTTTTGTCAGAGATTGTAAACGAGTTTTAACTTCTCCATCGATATCTGCTGTTGGAAATTCAACAGTCATTTCTCTTTCCAGACCTTCTTTTGGTTCTACTGAAACCTGCATTTTCTATCCTCGTTACAATCTAATAAATTTTTTAAAAAATACCACTACCAAAAATGATGGCCGCTGAAACCACAGCGGTCACGGCAGATGATAAGCTATATAGGGTTAAACCTAAATTAATCAGTTGAACCTACTGCGAAAGTCCATAGCACTGAATCTACAAGGCTTTCCAGAACATTTTGACTTCACCCGTAGGGTGACTACGAATAAAGCCAAAATAACCTGTAAAACATTGTATCTCCAGCACTCTGATCATTCTCGCTACGATTCAACTGATTAATTTAGGTTAAACCCGGCATTATACAAGATAATTGGGCTAATGATTAATACTTTTTGTGATGATATTACAGAATTATTGCTTTTTTCTATTTTGCGAGAAATTTTTTACAAAGAAAATAAATGGTGCGGATGGAGAGACTCGAACTCTCACGCCTCTCGGCACCAGAACCTAAATCTGGCGTGTATACCAATTTCACCACATCCGCAGGAATAATCAGGGATCAGAAAGATATCAATAAGGGATATGGGGTGAACGAAGGGGATCGAACCCTCGACCGCAGGAGCCACAATCCTGAGCTCTACCAACTGAGCTACGCTCACCACAATTATTAGTTTTCTGATAGTTAGTTTTTGATTCTGGAATAAATCAGGGATTAAGTAAGCCTTAAAATTGCTTTTATGGCAAAAGCAGCTTTCTTTACTAACAACCCTTACGATCCCGCTTGGGCAAATATGGTACGCCCGGCAGGACTCGAACCTGCTACCCTCGGCTTAGAAGGCCGATGCTCTATCCAGATGAGCTACGGGCGCAGAATCTATAACTGGTCATATATATTGCCAGAAATATTCTAAATTTGGTCGGGGTAGAGAGATTCGAACTCCCGACATCTTGCTCCCAAAGCAAGCGCGCTACCAGACTGCGCTATACCCCGAATAATGTTGGCAAACCATTTAATAAATCAATGATGACTTGCTATGCATTAAGTGGTGCGTATGTTAATAAGTTTATGCAGTCAATGCAAGTATTTTTTATAAAATTTTACTCACATCAGGCTTTAATAATATAGACAATTTAAACGACTCTTTTTTTAAACTGAATTTTGTAATATTTTTACTTTAACCTTTCTTTTTTAGGTAAAATAGCTATACAAAATTTTATAACTCCCTGCATCTTATTTAATAGTAAGGTGCAGGCAATATTAAAAAGACCCATTTTATGACTGCAAAGATAATTGACGGTAAGGGCATTGCCAACCAGATTAAAGAAGAGCTTAAACAACGAGTTGAAAGCCGTAAACAGAAGGGTTTACGGGTTCCGGGACTGGCAGTTATAAAGGTCGGTAATGACCCGGCTTCTGAAGTTTATGTACGCAATAAGCGCAATGCCTGTGTGCAGGTCGGCATTCATTCAGTGGCCCATGACCTGGATGAGCAGACTACCCAGGAAGAAATTCTGTCCCTTATTGATGCCTTAAATGAAGATGAAACTATTGACGGCATTCTGGTGCAGTTACCTGTTCCTGAGCATATTGATTCGGAAACCATTATTGAGCGGATTAATCCTGATAAAGATGTGGATGGTTTTCACCCATATAATGTTGGCCGCCTGGCTTTACGGGTACCGCTATTACGCCCCTGTACACCACGCGGGATTATGACCCTGCTGGAAAAAACACTGTCTGAGGCAGGGCTTGATATCAGGGGACAGAATGTCTGCATTGTCGGAGCCTCAAATATTGTCGGTCGTCCCATGGGGCTGGAACTGCTGCTGGCAGGCTGTACGGTAACCACCTGCCACCGTTTCACCAGGAACCTGAAAAAACACGTTAAACAGGCGGATATCCTGGTTGTGGCTGTGGGCAAACCGGGTATAGTGGACAGCAGCTGGATCAGCAAAGACTGTATCGTTATTGATGTCGGGATTAACCGGCTTGATAATGGCAAGCTGGTGGGTGATGTTGATTTTAACAGTGCCAGTGAACGTGCGGCTTATATTACTCCTGTGCCTGGCGGGGTTGGGCCTATGACAGTGGCGACGTTATTGCAGAATACGATGGATGCGGCGGAGGAACTTCATGGGTAAGGGAAGACAGGGTTAAGGGTTAAGGAAAAGACTGGGAGCGTTTCAGAAAGAGCTTAAAGCGTTGAGCGTTGAGCGTTGAGAAAGAGCCTGGAGGGTTTGTGGTTACTTGTCTATATAAAGTTTTTAACCTAGAACCTAGAACCTAGAACCTTTAATTCGCCAGTCTGATGTCCAGAACCCAGAAAAAAATGATGCCGGTTAGGAAAAAGCCTAGTAGGCTGCCTATGGAGAAGCGGCGGTATTTGCTGATAATGTCTTCCTGATTTTCTACTGAAATAATGAATGGGCGGCGGCTGTCAATGGGTTTGGAGATGGTGTGTATTTCCTGATCCACCAGGCGTTCGGTCATATCTTTATCCACTCTTTGCTCGGCAGCAGCCACGACTTTTTGCCATTCCTGTATATCAATTTCACCGTCATCATTCTCATCAAAACGGGCCAGGATTAAATCCGGCATTTTTTTCCATTTAGCCAGTAAGTCCCGCACTTCTGCTTTTTTATCAAAATTCTCCCTTCGCCCGCCAATGCTGTTAAAACGGCCAAGAACATACAGGTAGTCACCAATATCAATACGCTGCTCAGTAAATCGATATTTATTTCTATTGCCGATTTTAAGCATACCAAGAACGCCATCCACACTGGTCACATCAGAGACCTGGTATTCCCGTTCACCATACCAGGTTTTGGAAAAGGAAGGGGTTACCGTAGCATATTCCGGATCCACAACACAGGTGCCGGTATCATCAATCAGCAGGAAGAGATTATCAGAAGTTCCGGAATTGACTGTCTCCCAGCTTGCCTTTGACAGAGCATGATTATTTGAGGGGCCGATATCATATTCCCTGACCCGTTCTTCTATCTTGAACTTATACCAGAGACATTTTTTTTTACTCAGGGGAGATATTATGGGCTGCCCCTGCATAAGCCTGCCCTCGCCTTCCAGTTCCACATAACCCTGATGGGCAGAACGTATTCTGGAAGTCGGGGTGTCTGCAATCATACGGTAGCGGTGAAAGAAGCGGAATATACCATACAGACTGGCAGCACAGAGTATGACCAGCAAGCCAAGAAAAAAAATAATACCCGCCTGATCGGCCTGAATAATCTGCTGTTTTACGGATTCGAGCATTAATCAGCTAAAAGAATACAGGGACGATTAATTAAACAGAGATTTAATATCAACATCCTGCTTTTCTTCTTCATCAAATTCCAGCAGTGGCTGTTCTTTAAAATTAAACATCCGGGCAACAATTAAGTCAGGAAACTGTTCAATCCGGACATTATTAATATTGACACTGTCATTATAGTATTCACGCCTATCAGCAATGGCATCTTCCAGCCCGGTAATACGGTTCTGCAAATGCTGAAAATTTTGATTGGCTTTTAAATCGGGATAAGCTTCAGATACGGCAAACAGATTGCCCAGTCCCAGCCGCAACTGCCCTTCGGCAGCCCCTAAGGCAGCAATATCACCGGCTTCTCTGGCCTGAGAAACACTGGCACGGGCTTTAATAATTTTCTCCAGAGCTGAGCCTTCATACTGCATATATTGTTTACAGACTTCTACCAGCTTGGGCAGTTCGTCGTGACGCTGTTTAAGCAGAATATCAATGTTAGACCAGGCCTGAGAAACATTATGCTTGATCCTGACCAGGTTATTATAAATACTGATAAAATAAATGGCGGCAACAACAATGATGCCCAGTAAGACAAACGAAAAGGTACCCATAGATAATTCTGCCCTTTGAGTTGAATCCAGATAATTTAACTGATTTTTTCAGATTTAGCTTTGCTACAGTTAAAAATAGCAAAAACAGTCGAAAAAGCCATAAATACTGATTGTTTTTTTAATATACTTTTTTAATAAACCAGGGTTAAAAAATATGTCCCAGTTTACCGGCTTTGGTAGAGAGATAATGTGAATTGTGTGGATTTTCGCCATGCTTCCAGGGCAGTCGTTCAACCACTTCAATACCATGTTCTTCCAGGGCACTGACTTTACGTGGATTATTGGTCATTAAACGGATTTTATTTACCCTGAGATGTCTGAGCATATCACGGGCTATATCATATTCTCGTAAGTCGGCATCAAAACCAAGCTGTTCATTGGCTTCTACGGTATCTGCACCCAGATCCTGTAAATGATAGGCCTTAATCTTATTGATCAGCCCGATACCCCGCCCTTCCTGACGTAAATACAGCAGAATACCCCGTCCTTCATCAGCGATATGTCTTAAGGCTGCTTCAAGCTGAGGTCCGCAGTCACAACGCATACTGAACAGGGCATCGCCAGTCAGACATTCTGAATGCATACGTATATCAACGGGCTTACCATCAGCCACATTGCCCAGTACCAGGGCGATATGCTCCTTACGGGTGACATCGTCTTCAAACCCGTAAATGGTAAATTCTGCAAATTGGGTCGGCAGTCTGGCTGATTCTACAAACTTTAAGGCCACTTTTGTTCCTTGGCTGATAATTTTTATTTAATTTAATATTTTAGCATTTTCTAAATAGGATTGAAAAAACAAACCGGAAATATTTATTTTTAGGCACCTCATCAGTGCAATCAACCCTAAAATAAGCTATACATTAGAAGACATTCATAACGATTACTAAACCATATATGGTTCTTCGATTCCTTAAGTTTTTTTTACCCTTTCAGCATCTTTCTGATCATCAGCTCATTGAACTGGGTAACCTGATACAGATTAAAAATATTCCTGCTAAAACAACCTTTATTCAGCTATACAGTGACAGCCCCTACCAGTATTTTTTAATTGACGGCAGTGTTGAAATCAGTGATGAAAGTTCGACCCAGTGGTTGATCCATGCCCGCAGTGAAAATGCCCGCAACCCCCTGTCACGCTATCGCCCCAGCCGTTACAGTGTTAAAGCCATTGATGATATAAAAGTTGTTATGGTTGATTTACAGACCATGCTGCAATTTGCCAATAAGTCAGTTACAGAGGATCCTTCAGATAAAATACGCCAGCATTATCTCTATAAACGTTTAACCAAAGACCTCAGTAATAACCGCCTGGAATTACCCAGTGTACCGGACGTAGCACTGAAAATTCGCCAGGCCCTGTATGATGAAAACAGTAATTTCCGTCAAATTGCCAATATTATTGCCTCAGATCCGGCCATTACTACCAAAATAATTAAAACCGCCAATAGTGCTCTGTATCGCTCGATTCATAAAATTGATGATTGCCAGATGGCGGTTACCCGTCTGGGAACCAGGGTTACCTCCCAACTGGTTACTTCTTTTAGTATGAAGGAGTTATTTAAAACCAGAAACCGAGCCTTAAAGAAAAAAATGCAGGCCGTCTGGAATCATAGCCGGGAAATCGCTGCATTAAGCTTTGTCCTGGCCAAAATAACACCCGGCTTTAACCCGGAACATGCCCTGCTGGCTGGTTTATTACATGATATTGGAGCCATCCCGATTATCACTTTTGCCGATAAACATCCAGAAATCGTTAGTGATGACAGGCAATTTGATTTACTAATTGATACTTTAAAAGGTGAACTGGGTGCTGCCATTCTCTCTAAATGGCAATTTACCGAAGACTTGATTACCACCGCCCGGGAAGCCCAGAACTGGCTACGGCAGCCCGGTGAGAAACCCGACTACTGCGATATTATTATTGTTGCCCAGCTGCATGCTTTAAGCGGCAAATCCAGCACGACAGGAGATCTGCCCCGATTAAATGAAGTACCTGCATTTTCCAAACTGGCCCTTGGTCAGTTAACTCCTGAGTTAAGTGTCAAGGTTCTGGAGCAGGCAAAAGAACAGGTTGAAGAAACAATGAACCTGCTGGCCTGATTTTTTTTATATCTTTGCTATAGTTAGTGTTAACCTTGAAACCTTAACAGGATTAATATCGATGTCAGCTAACCCAAACCCAACCATGAACAAGTTCAACACCTTAAAACGTCCCTTTGCAATAACGCTTAAATCTGTCTTTATCTTTTTAATGCTCGGCTTTGTAGCCACGTCAGTCATGGCTTCCGGAGGTTCTGAAATACCTGAAGACATGACCGGAACGGTCTATGGAATTATTGCCCTGCTGGTATTTGTCCTGGCCTATAGTCTGGTTATAGGTGAAGAATTTCTGCACCTGAGAAAATCCAAACCGGTACTGGTGGCCGCCGGTATCATCTGGATCCTGGTGGGACTTTCCTATAACCAGATAGGCGAACCACATGCCGCCGGCATTGCCGTTAAACACAATATTGAAGAATACGCTGAATTATTGCTGTTTCTGCTGGCAGCCATGACCTATATTAACGCCCTTGAAGAACGCAATGTGTTTGACGCTTTACGGGGCTGGCTGGTTTCCAAAGGCTTTTCACTTAAAACCGTTTTCTGGATCACCGGCTTACTGGCCTTTTTAATCTCCCCTATTGCCGACAACCTGACGACTGCCCTGCTGATGGCTGCTGTCGCCATGGCTGTAGGTACCGGCAATACAACCTTTATAGTACTGGCCTGTATCAATATTGTTGTGGCCGCTAATGCCGGCGGAGCCTTCAGCCCATTTGGCGACATAACAACATTAATGGTATGGCAAAAAGGTATTGTCCAGTTTGACCAGTTTATTGCTCTGATCGTCCCTTCTCTGGTTAACTGGCTGGTTCCCGCAATTATTATGTCCTTTGCTGTTCCCAAAGGTAATCCAGAACCCATTGAAGCTGAAGTCCTGATTAAAAAAGGCGGTCTGGTGATGATCGCCCTGTTCCTGTTTACCATTGTCATGGCCGTCAGCTTCCATAACTTTCTGCATTTGCCTCCGGTACTGGGCATGATGACCGGACTGGGATTACTTAAACTATATGCTTATTATCTGAAAAAAATTGGCCATATTGAAGATGAATCCATGCAGAATACCGCACTGAACCTGGAAGGCACACATGCAGAAGGGAAAAAAGCTGAATACGATATCTTCTCCATCCTGGCCCGCGCAGAATGGGATACTCTGATGTTTTTCTACGGGGTAATTTTATGTGTCGGCGGCCTGGGCACACTGGGTTACCTGGCCATGGTATCCGAAGCCCTGTATATCGGCACAGGGGTTATGGGCAGCGGTATAACCGGAGCCAACGTTCTGGTGGGTATTCTGTCTGCAATTGTAGATAATATTCCGGTCATGTTTGCCGTGCTGACCATGAATCCGGATATGTCCCTGGGACAATGGCTGCTGGTGACCTTAACAGCCGGTGTCGGCGGTTCCCTGTTATCCATTGGCTCAGCAGCCGGTGTTGCATTAATGGGACAGGCTCGGGGCACCTACACCTTTTTTGCCCACTTAAAATGGTCCTGGGCCATTGCCCTGGGTTATGCCGCCAGTATCTGGGTGCATCTGTGGATTAATGCCGATTTAATGACAACAGCTATTAATATACCGAAGTAATAATAAGCTAATTAGAAGCCGGAACCCTCACTTTAGATTCTCACTCTCACCCTGACCTTCTCCCAAAGGGAGAAGGAACTATAGGTGAAATGATTATCTCAGCTGGGGGCCAGCTCCTAAACCGCTGATTTCCGCAATTTTGGCTGCCATGGAAGCACCCATTTTTTTAGCAAAACGATCCATAAAGGATTCGGTAACGGTAAAATCCTTGATGTGTTCTGCTCCAATCACCTCCCTGGCCACATAACTGCTGCTGCCCAGTTTATCCACCAGGCCAAGTTTTACAGCCTGCTCTCCAGTCCAGACATAACCGCTGAATAATAACGGATCATCTTTTAGTTTATCACCACGGCCTTTTTTCACTACATTAATAAACTGCTGGTGAATGTTTTTCAGCATGGATTTAGCATGCTCAATATCTTCTTCTTTGGGCGGAGAAAAAGGGTCAAGAAAGCCCTTATGATCGCCCGCAGTATATAAACGGCGGGTAATGCCGACCTTATTAATGGCATTTTCAAACCCAAAACCATTCATTAATACCCCAATGGAACCCACCATACTGCCCTTATCAGCATAAATTTCATCAGCTGCTGCAGCAATATAATATCCGCCGGAAGCACACACATCTGAAATAACCGCATATACTTTAATATCCGGGTATTTTTTCTTCAGCCTGTAAATTTCATCATTAATATAACCGGACTGAACGGGACTGCCGCCAGGGGTATTCATACGCAGGATCACCCCTTTGGTTTTTTTATCCTCAAAGGCATCCCGTAAGGCTGTGACCACATCATCGGCACTGGCTTTAGAATCCGCTGAAATAACCCCTTCTACATCAATCAGGGCCGTGTGTTCCTTAGTGACACTTTCCAGGGCATCTTTGTCGAGCGGCGAGACAATAGCCACCAGCACCCCGATTAAATAAGCCAGAAAAGCAAATTTAAAGAAAATACCCCAACGACGTGCACTGCGTTTTTCCTTCAGGGAGGACAGAGCCAGATCTTTGATCAGGTTTTGTTCCCAGCCGTCTTTCTGACTCATTTTTTCAACCTTGTCGTGTAGTTTTTGTTCATCTTTTTCCATTTATTTTATTGCACCTGTGTAAATTGATAGGTTTATTGTATTGTATTTTATTTATTTAAGAACCAGTCCGACAGCTCACTAATACTGGCAACACATGCAGCCGGCTGATGTTTCAGCAGGCTGTCCTTATCATGTACACCATAACTGACTGCCAGGGCATCCATACCCAGGGAGCCGGCCATAAGCAGGTCATATTCCGTATCTCCGACCATAATGGCTTCACGGGCAGACAATCCAAATTCATCCAGTAATTCTTCCAGCATCTGCGGATGGGGTTTGGAGCGCGTTTCATCGGCACAGCGACTGCCATGGAAATATTCCGCCAGCCCGGTATCAGTCAGAACCCGTTCCAGCCCCCGGCGGGCTTTACCCGTGGCCACTGCCAGCATATAACCGCTTTGATTCAGAGCATTAAGCATTTGCCGAACATCCTTAAATAGTCCGGAGGGTGTCTCATTGGCAGTTACAAAATGATAACGATAGCGATCGGCGTATTCAGTGATCTGTGCTTCAGTAAAATCCGGGTACAGCTGAACTATGGCTTCCCGCAGCCCGAGACCAATAACATGCTTATATTGTAATGTTGTTAATCTTGCCGCCTGTAAATCATCGGATGCCGCTTCCAGGCAGGCCACAATTCTGGCCTGTGAATCCATCAGGGTGCCGTCCCAGTCAAAAATTATTAATTGATAATTTGCCATTTCAGTATTCTGTCTTTTATATTCAGTTATCAGACCAGTGTATCCAGAAATTTATCCAGATCATCAGTTAAGGGAGCTTCAATGGTTAATCGTTCTCCCGTATCCGGCTGTCTGAAACTGATTTGTGAAGAATGCAGAAACAGACGTTTCAATCCCCGTGCTTTCATACGCTGGTTGCAGGCATAATTACCGTATTTACTGTCCCCTGCCACATTATGACCGATATACTGGGCATGAACCCGGATCTGGTGGGTGCGCCCGGTGACAATTTTTATTTCCATCAGGGTAGAGTCAGTATATTGTTCCAGCCGGGTAAAATAACTGGTGGATTCTTTACCCTGTTTATCAACCCGTACCAAACGCTCACC
>JALUZF010000181.1 GCA_027012135.1 Gammaproteobacteria bacterium | reverse complement strand
CTTTTTAGGGGCTAACAAATGGTTTAGATTATGATAAGCCTTTTAATCAATAAAACTTTATTTTTAATACTTTATTTAAAAGCTTAAAATGTTTATCAAGGGAGTATATTGCGCAGTCGTTTTGTTTGGCATTTTGTGCGATGATTAAATCAGGGATACCAATTCCATTTGCTCCTGATTTTAAGCATTTGATTTGCAACTGAATGATTTCTTCCCATTTAATATCTAATGGGGTCTGACTTACTTCATTTAGCAATTGAATAACATGAGTTTGCTGTTTTATTTTTAAATACGGTATCAATTCAGCCAGTATAATTTCATTAATAACAATAAGATTTTCATCAATTAATAACTCTAAACCACTGGAATTTTTACCATCTCGAAAATAATCTATCCAGATTGAAGTATCAACAAGTACCATTATTAATGGCGATCTCTTATTTCATCAAGGTCTATATCTATATTGATTTTCCCTTTGTATTTTTTGAGATCAGAAATCTTTGATTTTCTTACCAATTCTTCCAGTGCTTTAACAATAACAGCCGTTTTTGTAGATGTATGCGTTACTTTCATTGCCTCATCAAGCAAGTTTTCAGGTAAATCAAGAGTAGTTCTCATAATTATCCTCCTCAATGTAATGCATACAAATATAGAAGACTATGCATAATATTTCAAGAGGCTAATATATGAGTTAAAAAATCTGTTTTGAATGACTTATTGAACGAACAGCTATCACGGAGAAAAGCAGTTCATCATTCTAACTTTGATACGGGTTAAAGGGTTTGGAGAATATCCCTCACCTGCTGCTCATAAACCGGCTGTACCAGTACATAATCCTCATTATAGTAATCTGCATAATGCTCGCCCAGCTTGCTGACATATTCCTTTTCTGATTTTTTAACCACGATAATAATTTTAGGGTGGTAGTCCGGATACGTCTGCAGGGTGATCAGTAAGGTATCCAGATTGCAGATATGGTTGCTGGCATAGTTGGTACCATAGGCATAAAAGAACTCCGCCACAATCACATCAGGCTGCTGCTTTTTTAGGGCTGCCATGGCCTTGCGCATGGAAGGCAGTACAATTTCTTCATAACCCAGCTCTTCATACAGAGAGGTGAGTTTGGGATGGGTCGGGGATTCTACAATGGAAAAAACAATGGGTTTTGACAAGGGCTTTTCTCTTTACTGGGTAATGATTTGCGGCTAATGTTTATCAGGAAATGTATTTAGGTGCTTAAGGCTGGTATTCTCAAAACAATCTGCATCAGGCCGCTTTGAGAATACCAGTCCCTTGCGAGTTTTACTTTCTCATTTCGACGTTTTGCCTTGTTAGACTTGTCATGGATATGAGATTTTTTCATTAAAGGGTGATTAAACAAAGGGTTTCTGGGCGGGGATAGTTTTACCACCCGGTTCTTTTTTCTGGCCATTTTAGCCTCCTTTTTTGCTTTTCTGTAATATTAAGGTATTAGACTACTGAATTTTCAGCGGGTTCCGGTTTGAACGCGAAATCTGCTGCATTTTACCACATCAGATCATCCGGAATTTCATAATCCGCGTAAAAATCATCTTCCTGTTCATCTTCTTTAGACGGATCATTTCTTAAAATAATGTATTTTTCATCTCTTAGCTTTATCTTATCCGCAACCGGTGCAGGCACGACATCGTACTGAGTATCAAATTTAACAATCGCCAGCTTACCTCTGGTCAGTCCGTCATGTACCTCTTCAGGTACAAAGATCCGCTTTACGGTCCTGTTGTCTTCAAAGTTATAGGCCAGGTCATCACCATTGCCTTTAGGCAGACGATTGCTTTCAATAAGCTGTTTAATCTGGGCAATAATGGCTTTTTGCTGAGCGGCTTCATTTCGTTTGCGATTCAGCTCTCTGTCCCGTTCAGCTTTTTCCCGGATGGCTTTTTCAGCCAGCAGTTTGGCTTCATCGACAACGCCCTGCTTACTGTTTCGCTGCTGTTTCAGCTTTTTATGTTTTTGACTTTTGGCCCGATTGGCCTTGTTTTTATCCACCAGTCCGGCTTTTAATAATTGTTCCTGCAGGGCATTTCCCACGTTTTTCTCCAGTTTGTTCCCGCGTTTTAAAACTCTTTGTATATTCTCGCCAAAGGATGACCTTTAGCCTGCATATCCAGGTCCAGAAAATACCCGTAAGGGGTCTGTTTGACCTGGTAGCCCACATTCAGCAGACGCTGTTCCACCCGGTTTAACAGTTCCCGGGCCTGCTGGGGATCGGCTTTTGCTTCACCCAGATGGGTAAATGAATGCAGTATTATACTCTGATTATCCCACTTTTTGGCCAGCCATTTCAGATTTTTAAGCAGCTTCTTTTCCGCTGAACTGCCCTCCTGGACATCTTCAGGTTCTATATGTACAAAGGCCACAATCTGTTCTGAATAATACCCCGGCACGGCCTCAGGTGCCGTTTCCAGAGTTTTCATAGCCGGATTCCAGTTAAATCGTTCACAATACCAGAGCAAAATACGCATAAATTATTTCTTTTTATTATTTAGACAATCAAGTCTATAATGACAATAGTCTGACCAAAATACAATAATGATAATAATGAAAATACAAACCGATGATGTTCTCGGGACCATTCCTGAACCGGAAGTGTTTGAGTCACTTCTAAAACTGGATAATGCCGATATTCTGGAACTGGGCTGTGGTGATGCCGCACTGACCCGAATAATTGCCACAAACGGCACTGAACGCCGTATTATGGCGCTGGAAGTGGATACTATTCAGCACGATAAGAACTGTAATATTGATGATCTGCCTCAGATTGATTTTAAACTGGCAGGTGGTGAGGATATACCGGCTGCCGACAATCATTTTGATGTAGTGTTTATGTTTAAATCCCTGCACCATATTCCAGTCGATAAAATGCCGCAGGCCCTGTCAGAAATTAAGCGGGTATTAAAGCCCGGAGGACTGGCTTATATCTCCGAACCGGTGTTTTCCGGAGATTTTAATGAAGTTCTGCGTCTGTTTCATGATGAACAGTTCGTTCGCCAGGCAGCTTTTAATGCCCTAAAGGCCAGTGTAGACAATAATATTTTTGAACTGGTGGAAGAACGTTTTTTTAACACCCCGGTTCATTTTGACAATTTTAGCCAGTTTGAACAGAAAGTCATTGGCGCAACGCATAGCGAACACTGCTTATCCAATGAGCTGTTAAACTCGGTACAGAATAAATTTGAACAGATGACACAGGTTAATTCAGGCGATTTTTTAATCCCCATCCGGGTTGATTTACTGAAAAAACCAATCCCGGATCAAACTTAAACAGGCCATAATGAATAAGCGGTATGAAATTAAAAAATAAAGTTTCTATTTATTTTGCCAGTTTGATTTTTCTACTGCTCAGTTTAGTCATGGGGGCTTTACTGCTGGGTTACTGGTGGCTGGTGCTGGAACCCCGTTTAATAGAAGAAGCCAAACTTCACGCCCAGGTAGTGGCCAACGCCCAGGCCAGTAACCTGGAAAAAATTCTGGCAGCCAAAACCACCTCTGATATCCCTACCCAGCTAAACAATGAACTGGATAATATTCTTCGTATTACTGAGCCTGCAACCAATGTAAAACTGTTCAAAAGTATTCATCTGCAGCTGAACAAAAACCTTAGCACTTCACCTCAATTGCCGCACAGGCTGACTCGTGGCGAGCCGGCCTGCAGTAACTGCATAAGCATTAAACAGGCACTTTATTTTGAACCTGATGACAGGATGATCGGCACAGTAAGATTTAATCTTAATAGCAAGATTTTTCTTAAATTAAAAAGCGACCTTGAAAAAAAGCTTTTTACCGAAGCCATGTTCATGTTTCTTGTTCTCTTTGTTGTCTGGGTCGGTGCAACCCAGCTGATTATTCGTCTGAATATACAAAGGGAAAACTGGGAACAGGCTGAAAAAGCCTTAAAAAAACATGAACAAACCTATAATCGCCTGCTCAATAATCTGAACAATTATTTTACCTATAAAAAGAATCCCCAGGGTGAAATGATTCATATGAGTAATTCCGTTGAAAACGTTCTGGGTTATCAGCTTGAAGACATTAAACTCAACTTTGACAAATACTGCCTGGACTCAGAAAAGTACCTGGCCAAAGTCAGCCAGACTGTTTTTGGTGATGAACAGCTTTCCTACGAAATGGAGATCCGTGCCAGTGATAACTCCATACATACCATTAATCTTTCTGAAATTGCCATTCGTGATGAAGATAATAAGATCATAGAATATGAAGGCATTGCCCACGACGTTACCGAACAGAAATTATACGAACGCCAGCTATCCATATCCAAGGAAGAAGCTGAACTGGCCAATAAAATTAAAGGCCAGTTCCTGGCTAATATGAGTCATGAGATCCGCACCCCGCTCAATGCTATTATTGGCCTGGGTCAGTTATTACTTAATAGCAAACTCAATGAAAAGCAGCTTTCCCAGCTCAAAAAAATTAATTTCTCCTCACATTTATTATTAAACCTGGTTAACGAGATCCTGGATTTTTCCAAGGTTGAATCGGATCAGATTGAACTGGAACAGGTTAACTTTTCTATTTATGAACTCATTGAAAACCTGCAGCAGATGTCCATGGAAAAAGCCCGGCAGAAAGACCTGCGCCTGATTTATAAAATTGATCGGGCGGTTCCGGACAATCTGATCGGTGATCCGCTCAGACTGAGTCAGGTCTTTCTTAATCTGGTGAATAATGCTATTAAATTCACCCAACGAGGCAGAGTTATTATTAATATCCAGATGAACTCAATGGATAATGACATCTGTACCTTGCTGTGCAGTGTACAGGACACCGGCATTGGAATTTCACCTAAGCAGTTTGATAAGTTATTTAAACCTTTTTCACAGGTTGACAGTTCCATGACCAGGCAGTTTGGCGGTACCGGTCTGGGACTGGCCATCTGCAAAAAACTGGTGCTGATAATGCACGGTGAAATCTGGGTGGAAAGCCAGCTGCAGGTGGGCAGTACCTTTTATTTTACCGTTCAGCTGGCCCTGAGCCATAACCAGGCCAGCCCTATTTTTGAGGAATCCAGTGCCGGAATGGAACAGATTTCAGACAGTACAGATTCTGATCCGATTAAAAATAATGTCCAGCCTGCGGAACGGCCCAGAATTCTACTGGCAGAAGATAATGAAATTAACCAGGAAGTCGCCTTAAATATTCTGGCTGAAATGGATGTGGACGTAGTAGTGGTCAATGACGGTCTGGAAGCCCTGGAAAA
The DNA here is from genome assembly GCA_027012135.1 of Gammaproteobacteria bacterium. Taxonomy (GTDB): domain Bacteria; phylum Pseudomonadota; class Gammaproteobacteria; order GRL18; family GRL18; genus JANELJ01. The sequence continues at coordinate 16,575 of JALUZF010000181.1, read as the reverse complement.
AGTTAAGCAGGAACCATTTTCCCTGATTCTGATGGATCTGCAAATGCCGGTTATGGATGGTTTTGAGGCCACCCGGCTGATTAAGTCCATGCCTGAACACCGCAATATTCCCATAATTGCCATGACCGCTCATGCCATGCAGGGTGACCGGGATAAATGCCTGGCCATGGGTATGGATGATTACCTGCCCAAGCCCATTGATATTAAGGTTTTCACCAGAACACTGAAAAAATGGTTAAACCTGAATTAATCAGTTGAACAAATAAGTTTTAACTGATCAGGATCAGGCTGATATTATCATTTCCGCCGGCCTGATTGGCCTGTACAACCAGTTTTGCTGCACATTGATCCAGTTGTACCTGAATCAGCTTAGCGCTGTCAGCAGGAAGGTTGTCTAATAGCAGACGGTTTATCTGCTGGTAAGAAAGCATGCTGGTCAACCCGTCTGAACATAGCAATAAGTACTCATTCTGCATCCTGGGAATGCAGATTACCGTCGGATTGGGGGTACCATCTATGCCGATATACTGCAGTAACTGATTGGTGCCGGGATGAGTCTTACTTTCATCCTGACTGACATCGCCGTTAGCCAGCAGGTGCCTGAAGAGATTATGATCATTGGTTACCTGCTGTAAAACCTGCTCACGAAACAAATAAGCACGACTATCACCCATATGGGCAATAAAGTAATGTTTTTTTGTTAACAGGGCCATCACCAGGGTAGTCCCCATGCCCTCAAATACACTATTGCGGGAACTTTCATGCAGAATTCGATTACTTAAATCAACCAGCGAGGATTTAATTTTAAGAATCACTTCGCTTTTATTTAATTTTTCCGGTTCCGGTATACGCTGGCGGATCAATAAGGGCAATACTTCAACCACCAGCCTGGAAGCTACATCACCCGCCGGTCTGCCTCCCATACCGTCTGCCACCATAAAAAGGTTCTGTTCGGGAAACAGACCTAGGCTGTCCTCATTTTTTTCTCTGACCTTTCCCTGATCAGTCATTCCCGAGTATTTAATCATCACGTTTTATATCACATCTATAATACTTTTAATAAATCAGTTTTTAGATCCCTGACTGACTGATAGGCCAGTTTGGGTTTGTCGTTCAATACTCTGTCAATAAACTCTCCGAGATTCTGCGGAACGGAAACATCCCTCTCCATTATGGATACCGGCGGCATCTTCAGGGTAGTCAGCCAGGGATCGGTGCGTTTATTGTAATTTCTGGGATGACAGCCGGTTAATATTTTGTAAAAGGTGGCTGTAGCCGCCCAGATATCCACTTCCGGCCGGGCCAGTTTAAAATTTATAATTTGCTGTCTGGGCATATAATAAGGCGTACCGGCAGACACCCCGGTTGCAGTTCTGCCGCTTAAACCGGCGGTATCAAATGCCTTGGCCAGACCAAAATCCGCAATTTTGGCTCGCCAGATACCCTCCTGACGGGTTAGAAGAATATTGCCCGGTTTAATATCCCTATGCACCAGTCCAACACCGCTGGTTGTAGTACCGTCAGCCAGAACAATAGCCGGAACTTTAACCTGGTGAGCATAAGCCAGGCCGTCCAGGATCTGCAGATAAATCTTTAAGGCCAGTGACAGGGGTAACCGCCCCCCTTTGCTTTTAAGTAAACGGGCTACACTGCCGCCTTCACAATAATCGGTGGTAAAAAACCAGGTGCCCTCATGACAGCCGATATCATAGACCTGGACAATATTTTTATGTTTAAGCAGCCGGGTATTACGGGTTTCACGCATAAACTGTTTATGAGCTCTGCTGCTGGCTTCTACCCTGGGCAGCATCACTTTTAAAGCCACATTTTCTCTTGTTTCCTGATGAGAAGCCAGGTAAACGGCACCCATATTACCCCGCCCCAGTTCCTTACGAATAACATAACCTTTAATGAGTTCCTGCTCCAGTTCATTTTGATCAGTATTATCTTCCTGCTGAAGCATCTTATTGACCTTGTCCAGGGGATCCGACTGTGACGCTTCAGCCATATTAATCTTATGTTCCAGCCTGGAGGTATGTTCTACTAAATCTTTCTCTGTTCCCTCTGATACCACTGTAATTTCAAGCTCGGTATCACCCAGCTGAATTTTATCCCCGTTGTGTAGATTATATTCAGGATAAATCAGCCCCTGGGCCCTAAATATATCTTCACTGGCATCCCTCTGACCAATTTTATTCTGATTAACAAAAGTGCCGTTCAAACTGCCAAAATCCCTGATGCAAATTTCCGGAGGATTGATATCCAGCAGACAGTGATAACGTGAAATAGTGCTGTGCTGGTCATCATCCGGCAATAAGATATTACAGTCAAGCGCACGGCCAATGACACAGACAGTTCGGTCATTAAATGTGTACTGTTTACCGGCTTTACCTCCCCGGGTAATCGTTATCTGGATTTCTGACACAGTTTATTCCTGATGGCAATATAAAATTTTATTATTGAAGTTTTACTTCTACCCCAATCAGGGGTTCTTCTTCAATACGAGTATCTTCCTGTACTGGTTCTATTTCATCTATTAATATTTTATCCTCCGGCAGTACTTCCTCAGTAATATCCATATCATCAATAGAATTATTATCATTTATATAATCTGACGGCTCTTTATTCGCTGATGGCTCCTTATAAGCTGAAGGCTCTTCTTCAGTCTCAATTACTATAGTATTCGCCAGGTCAGACAGTCGGCTGATAATTTTATTATCCTTTCTGACGGCCAGTGAATCCAGGTAAGGGTAGCCAATAAGCTGCAGATCATCATCAGTTTTAAACTGTCCATCAGCTCCTGAAGAGCGCAGTATAATCCGGCCTTTAAAAGCACCACTGATAATCCCTGAGAATTCAAACCGATGCCCCCAGCCATCCTCAAGCTGCTCAGGTTCCAGTTGCAGCCAGGATTTTAACTTATCTATATTATCTGGAACAATTAAGGCGTTCACATTAACACGATTATTAACAATAATCGGCATCCTGTTCAAACCTGCAAGTCCAGCCCCTACTCTGACAAGCCTGTTTACTGTTTCCAGCTCTGACTGATTAAGTTTAATGGTTTCAACTGAGTCTTTATTATTCTGTTCAGTATTTTTTCCGTTTATAAGAAACAGTGAAGGTATAATAACAACTGAGGCTGCCGCAATCAGAGGCAGAAGTTTTTTACTCCTGTTGTTATTATTTACACTTTTTGATAACAGCTGAGTAGCCGAAGCCGTGATACTCCCGGTTAATATTTTCTGTTGTAAAATATCCTCATGAGTTTCAGTCAGATGAAACTCAATATCTTCTTTATTTAGGAATCCAAAACCCGCACGGTTTAAAATATTCATAACCTGGTCAGCTTCATTAGCCGGACGGGTAATTTTACGTGACATCAGATAATTACGGATATAAATATCAGCCCTTCTGTCCCAGCCAGTATGTGATGTCTGATCCAGAAGCCAGTCAAGACACCAGCTCATCACCCCTCCATCGGTTCGCCCGGCAAAAATAAACTTACCATCAGAACTGATGGCAACACTGCTGAACTCTGCATCGGCAATAGTAAAACTATGCAAACACTCACCGCTCTTCAGGTGCCAGATTTTCAGGCTGCTGTCTGCACTAATTGACACCACAATTCTGGCCTGTTCATCCATTACGGCCTGGTATATACGTTTACTGTGTCCACGGAACACCTGTTTAGGCTTTTTGTGCCCGGAGTCAGTCGGCCATAAACACAACATTGCATCAGCACTGCCGGTTAACAGATACCGGCCGTCCAGACTGATAGCCAGGCTGGTTACCGGTTTATCATGGGCTTCAAACTGACTGATAATATTACCATTCTGGATGTCTTTTATAATCAGGCTATTGCTGTTTATGGCCGAAGAAATAAATTTTTTACCATCCGGGGTTATAAGCAGGTGGCTGATAGCTGTGGTATTGTCAGAATAATCAGCCGTAATTTCCCCGGTCAGCAATCGCCATAGGAAACAACCGCCCCGGCTGTCTGCTGAAACGACAAAACGACCATCCGGCGTCAGATCAAAACAACTGATGTCAGCATTATGCTGATGAAAGGATGAATAATATTCAGCACTGTTAATATCCATTAAATGGATATCCTGTTCCGATGCAAACAGTAATGAGCGGTCGTCAGCCGTCAGTTTAATTCGTATTACAGGTTTGCTGAGATTAATAATTTCATGGCCTGAAAAACTGTCAGCCTGCCATTGTCTTATTATCCCCTGTTGATCTGCCGAGTAAAAACTATCTGTTTTCAGACTGCTGCAAAGGCTATTAATTCGATAAGCCGAGATTCTTTCTTCCCGATCCTGCCAGACATTTTTAAGGGTCAGCCTTGGTAGCTTTTGATACAGGGATATCCAGTCATTATAGGCTTTTTTATCCTGCTCATAGCCCGGAATAGTTCTGGCCTGTTCCAGTTCTCTACTGGCCTGTATATAGTTTTTCTGATGCTGTTTAGCTGCGGCTGACTTAATTAGCTGCAGATATTGTGCCTGACACTTATCGACTTCATGAGCGGATTGCGGGACAGAGAAAAGCAGCCTGGCCTGGTATCGATAAGGATTAATAACTTCAAGTATTGCCAGTCCCTTACGGCTCGTAACCAGTACAAACTGTTCAGAGTGATCCAGGGACAGATCCAGCACCGGTCCCTCAAAATGATGCAGAGTAAAAGATTTTCCGCTATTTAAATTCCAGTAACGCACCACTCCATCACTGCTTCCGGAAACAGCATAAAAATATTTTCTGGAAACGGCAATGCAGTTGACTGAACCCTTATGCCCCTTTAGAACTCTATGTGACTGAAGTTTAAGTTTTTTGAACTCATCCTGCTCGAGGAACCATACAATTAAAACACTATCTTTTCCGGCTGAAAACAGCATCGTATCATTGATCCAGAGCGCACGGGAAACCTCATGTTCATGCCCACGCAGGATCAATTCGGTACGGCCATTACTGGTATCCCATATTCTCAGTACTTTGTCTGTACCTGCAGAAAGCAGTTTTTTTCCACTGGGAGAGAAACTAACATCATTAATAACACCATCATGCCCTTCTCCATAAAAGGCCTGTATCGGGCTGGTTTTATTAATATCCCATAAATAAAGTTTTTTCTCCTGTGCCGCTGTGATTAGAAAGTTACCACAGGGAGAAACCTGCACTGCATTTATTGAGCTTTGATGTGCAAACCAGACTTTAACCTGCTTCCTTTCTCTTTCATCCCAAACCCGAATATTTCCCTGTTGTGAACCAGAAACAATCAGTCCATGTTTCGAAGCATAATGTAATGCGGTAACTTTTACTGTATGCCCCTGCAGAACATTCAGTTGTGTATCAGTCTGAAAATGCCATAGTACAATCTGGTTGGCCTGTGCAAAAATCAGTTTATCATCATCTTTTGCAAAATCAGACCGGCTGATATTTTTCTCCGGCAGTCGATATAACACTTCGTAGCCGGGTAAATATACCCTGACAGCCTGTTTAAATGTCAGCGGTAAAATACCGCTGTCATGAATCATTTTATAAAATTCAAGAGCACGTTTTTTCTGACCGCTTTTCTGTAATGCCAGGGCAAATGCGGTGATGGCATAGGGATCATTTATTTTTCCTTCTACCGACGGCTGTAAGCTTTGTGCAATATACTGCCAGTGCTCAGGATCTTTTGCCAAACGATAATAAGCACATAGAGCCAGACCAAATTCAGGACTATAATCATTATCCGGTTTATCCGGCAGACTGGAAAATTTAACTCTGGATGTTTGGCTAAGGGCTTTTTCCGAGCTAATAGCTTTTTCTTTATGGCTAACCGGGTTAACAAGCAGATTAATGGCCTTGTCATATTGAGAAAACTGCAAATAAAGCCGTGCCAGGGCTTTGTACTGAGATTTATCATGGCTGCTTTTATTCAGCAGACCTGATAACTTTTCAAACAGAAGCACTTCTTCCAGCCCCTGTTCCTGCCATTGTATGAGAGACAGGTTATAAATACTTTCAAAATGCTGCGGTTCAATGGCCAGAGCTTTCTGCCATAATTTCAAAGCCTCTGAACAACGGCCCAGATCCACCAGAGATATAGCCTGGTTATTATAAGATGGAGCAGTTTCACTACCCAGCTGAGGTGGCACACGGGTATAAGCCCGGCCATTCAGATGCCGGTAAACAGAAACAAGTTCCTGTGCCAGTACCAGCATATTTTCAGGGCGTATACTCTCCTCTTCCTCAAAACACTGAGAGATTATCTGTTCCAGTTCAACCGGTATATTTTCAACGGCTGGCTCTGCATCCAGCGATTGTTCCAGGTAAGCTTCCAGAACACCCGGTGCCACCGCACCTGCTTCCCATGAGCAGTAACCCAGCAGCATTTCCAGAACACAGACCGCCCAGCTCCAGATATCTGTGCGGTGAGTCAGTGGTTTACCGGCCAGCTGTTCCGGAGATGCATAAGCAGGCGTCATGCCTACACTGCTCATATCATTATCAGCCTGTTCAATATTCTGCAATGCTTTAGTCAACCTGGCCAGGCCGAAATCAGTAATTTTTACCACGCCGTCAGCACTGAGCATCACATTAGCCGGTTTAATATCCTGGTGGACCAGATCCTGCTTATGCGCAAAATACAGGCCCCAGGCAAACTGAATTGAAATATCCAGGATACGGTTTAAGATCTGCTTTTGATCCCCCTGGTATAGCACCCGGCTGTTGATCTGTTGTTTTAAATCCCCGCCATCGACATATTCACTGAAAATCTGCGGAACACCGTTAATTGTCCGGACATAATAACAATTAACAATATTTGGGTGTAAGGGCAGATTTACCCAGGTTTCAGCTTCCTTAATAATATTTTCCGCACCCACGGAAAGTGCTTTGGCTTTAGGTGTTTTCAGGGCCAGATCCAGAGCCCAGTGCTGGTGCCTGACCTGGTAGACCTTACCAAACTGGCCTTCCCCCAGCAGTGCTTTAACCTGGTACATATCCATAATAACATCACCGGGCTGCCAGTCTGATTCACTGTTCGGCTTATTACGGAAATGCCGCAGCAGATATTCACTGCCAGAACCAACAGCTTTTGCTACAGTGGAAAACGTCTGTGGAATACTTTCCTGCGAGGCAGGTTCAGACTGTTTGCTTTGCGCTGGTTCTGCCATACGGGTTTCCTGCGGCAGATCACCACTGTCGGCAAGCTCCTGCGGTACAGCCAGACGGGTTTCCTGGGGCATTTCTATAGCCTGCTGATCATTCACCTTAAAACGGAACTGACACTTTTTACAGACTACCTTACGGTTACGGAAACGTTCCGGGATATTAGAGTATTGTGTCTGACATTGAGGGCAGCGGATTTTCATTTATCTCCCAGGCTGAAATTTGGCATATTGAGTTAACAAATAGTCAAGTTTTGCCAAATAATCAACTATTTAGCTTTATAAACCTCCCTTTTATCCTGACAGCTAGAAATCCGTCACTGTTTAATCATTAATTAAAAGTTTCAATAATAAATTACAATAAAAAATCGCAATAAAAAGTTCCTGTAAAATGAAACACACTGAAACAATTGCCAGAGTATTTCCTGTAACTTCATTGCTTATATTTTGCTATGATGAAACAACCAGTACTTACAGAAATATTGACATATTTATTAATACCTGAAATCCACCGGAACAACCATGCAAAACCCGTTTAAAAAAGCCTATATTCTTCCCCTTATTATTTTGGCAGCCATCGCACTGGTAGTTTTTAAAGTTAAAACCAGGCCGGAGATAAGCCACCAGGTGCTCACATTTCCCCAACGTACCGTAGAAGTTATCCAATTACAGAAAATTCCTTTTCGAAACCGTGCCACGGCTTATGGTTATGTTGAGCCGGCTGTCACGCTTAAATCTAAAGCCGAGGTCAGCGGTAAAATCATATACATTCATCCACGCTTAAAAAAAGGCGCCAGCCTGCCCAAAGGCACGGTGGTACTGCGTATTGAACCAACCACTTTTGAATTTTCCAGGGATCAGAGCGAAGCGGTTCTAAACAGCAGTCAATATTCACTTAAACAGCTGGAAGTTGAGGAAAAAAGTACCCTGCGTTCTCTGAAAATTGCCGAAAAAAAGCTGCAGATTGGACAAAAAGAACTGGCCCGTTTAAAACGTCTGGCTAAACAGAACCTGATTTCCCGCTCCTCGTTAGACGATGAGGAACAGACCGTATTACAGCTTCGTCAGCAGGTAGAGGATCTGCAGGGTAAGGCGGCCGGTTACAGCAGCCGAAAAAATGCTCTGCTCAGCCAGATCAGGCAGTCCCAGACACAACTGGATCAGAGCCGAGACACCCTGGGACGGACTGAAATAAAGCTGCCGTTTGATGCCCGCATTGGCACGGTTTCCGTTGAAAAAGGCGAATACATCAGTACCGGCAATGTGCTGTTTGAGGCACTGGGTACGGATGCGGTGGAAATTAATGCCCAGCTTCCGGTCAGTCAGTTTTACTCCCTGGTGCGGGGATTAAGAAACAAAACCATAAGTATGAAAAGTTCCGAGGCACTGCAGGCTGAACTGGCCAAAATGAACCTGCAGGCCATTGTTACGCTGGTGGGATATGATGAACAGTTCAGTCAATGGCCGGCTGACATTCTGCGTATCGGTGAGTCTATTGATCCGCAGCGGGATACTATAGGTCTGGTGGTCTCGGTTAAAAAGCCTTACGACAATATCATTCCCGGTAAGCGTCCTCCCCTGTTAAAAGGCATGTTTGCTGCTGTTAAGTTTTATACTCCGGTCAGAAAGCGGCTGGTGATCCCCAGAAAAGCCGTTCATCAGGGTCGTGTTTATATGGCCAGTGCTGATAACAAACTAAAAATTCAACCCGTAAGCATCACTCATCACCTTGGCCCCCTGGTGGTAATTAAAGAAAATGATCCCCTTAAACCGGGACAGAAAATTATTATTACCGATATTTTGCCGGTATTTGAAGATCTGCCGCTGAAACCAGTTATCGCCAGGGAATATCAGCATTGGCTGGCAACCGAAGCTCTGGGCAAACAGCCATGATAAGCTATTTTGCCCGCCATCCGACCCTGAGCAATATTCTGATGATGGCTATTATTGCTCTGGGACTCTATTCCCTTAAGGGTTTAAACAAGGAATCTTTTCCTCAGTTAAAACCCAGCAAGGTACAGATCAATGTGGTTTACCCCGGGGCCAGTCCGGTTGATGTAGAAGACGGGATCTGTAAACCCATTGAGGATGCCACCGACGGGATCAGCTTCTTAAAAGAACAGATCTGTGATGCCCGTGATAACCTGGCCGTGTTTACTCTGGAAATGCAGGAACAGGGTGATATTGGTGAATTTACCGATGATATCCGTACCGCCATTGATGGTATCCAGAATTTTCCTGATAATATTGAAGATCCGGCCATTATGCAACTGGGACGGGTTAACCCGGTCGTCAATATCGCCATTACTTCTGACAAGCTCACCCGCAGCGAATTAAAGGCTCTGGCTGAATACTACCGGGAACAGCTTATTGCCATGCCGGAAATCCCCATTGTAGAAGTGGCCGGTTTTTCCACGCATCAGTACCAGGTGCTGATACATCCTGACACCCTGAAAAAATACCAGCTAAGCATCAATGATATTGCCCGGCTGATCCAGACTCAGGCTCTGGAATTGCCTGCCGGAGTACTGGAAGCCGAAGAAAGCACCTATCAACTGCAGTTTGATAATGCCAGAAAAACCCCGGCAGAACTGGCGGATCTTGTGATTATCAATACCCCGGAAGGCGGTGAAATCAGGCTGGGCGATCTGGCCGAAATCAGGGACACCTTTGAAAAACCGGAAGAAAGTATTGAACTGAACGGTAAACCTGCTGCACTACTGAAAATAAGTAAAAATACCATAGATGATACTCTCAAAGTGGCCGATGCCCTGGCTGCTTTCATAGAGCAGGAAAACCAGCGTCTGCCGACCACAACCCGGCTGACCATTGTTAATGATAACTCCACTTCAGTGCGTGACCGGCTGCGTTTACTGCTTAAAAACGGCTGGCAGGGTCTAATCCTGGCAACCCTGATGCTGCTGCTGTTTTTTTCCTGGCGTTATACTTTCTGGATTGCCATGGGTCTGCCTGTGTCCTTTCTCGGTGGTCTGGCCATTATGTCAGCCTTCGGGATCAGTATTAATATGATCTCTATGGTGGCGCTGTTAATGGCCATTGGTATTTTAATGGATGATGCCATTGTCTTGTCGGAAAATATTGATCATGAATACCGCAAAGGCAAGTCCCCGCTGGATGCCGCCATTGACGGTACCCGAAAAGTTTTCCGCGGGGTATTTTCCTCCTACCTGACCTCAGCCTTTTTATTCGGCAGCCTGCTGATGATGAAAGGCGATCTGGGACAGATACTGGGGGTACTGCCGGTGGTATTATTATCCATTTTAACCATCAGTCTGATTGAAGCCTTTCTGGTTCTGCCCCATCATTTAAAACAGTCCCTGGAACATCAGAAACAGAACAGAACACCTGCATGGCGTGAAATGTTTGAGGCCGGTTTTGCAAAACTCAGACAGCAAGCGGGACAGGCGGCACACACCGCCATAAAATTTCGTTACCTGACACTGGGCCTTGCCATTGCCCTGTTTATTCTGTCTGTAGGCCTGATTGCCACCGGCATGGTCAAATTCAAGGCCTTCCCCGATCTGGAAGGCAATAATATTGAAGCGCGGATCCTTCTGCCGCAGGGTACCCCCCTGGAAAAAACAGAGCAGGTGGTAGCCATCCTGTTAAATTCTCTGCAAAAAACTAATGAACAGCTCAGTCAGAAGGAGCCTGAAGTCCTGGTTAAAAATGTTCAGATCACCTATGGCCAGCATGCCGATGTTCCTGAAAACGGCACCCATCTGGCCAGTCTGAGTATTGACCTGCTCAATACCGAGAAACGTCACACGCTTATGGCAGAGCTGATTGAGCAGTGGAAAAAAAATACCCCGCCCCTGCCGGATGTCCTGAGTATTCAGTATAAGGAACCCAAAGTCGGGCCTGCCGGCCGGGCCATACATATTCGCCTGAGCGGACACGATCTGGATGCGCTGTCCCGGGCTTCCTGGGAGGTACAGAACTGGCTAAGAGGCTATTCCGGTATTTATAATATGCTGGATGATCTGCGTCCCGGTAAACCCCAGTACACCATACAGCTTAAACCCGGTGCCCTGAATGCCGGTATTGATTCTGAACTGATTGCCCGGCAGTTACGTTCGTCCTACCTGGAATATAAAATTTCCGAAATTTACAATGGCCGGGAGCCTTACGAAATTATTGTTAAACTGAACAGCCGTAAGGATCAGGCTCTGGAAAATTTTGATAATTTAACGGTCTTTTCCAGAACCGGCCAGGAACTGCCTTTAAGCAGTGTGGCTGATATTAGGGAAAAACGGGAATTCTCCCGTATTGAACGCATCAACCATAACCGCACCATAAACATTTATGGCGACGTCAATGCAAAAGTAGCCAATACCAACCAGATCATCGCCTCTCTGCAGAAGGACTTTTTGCCGCAGCTTAAAAAACGTTATCCTGATATTCATTTCAGCTTTAAAGGTGAAGTGGAAAAAGGCACTGAAACCAAGCTCTCCATCCTGTCCGGGTTTGGACTAGGGCTGTTTGCGGTATTTTTGCTGCTCAGCCTGCAATTCGGCAATTACCGGGAGCCGGTGGTAGTCATGATAAACATCCCTCTGGCACTTATCGGTGCCATCTGGGGACATTTAATTATGGGACTGGATTTTACCCTGCCCAGTATGATTGGTTTTGTCTCCCTGGCAGGCGTAGTGGTCAATGATTCTATATTGTTGGTGGAATTTGTAAAAATCCATGTGGCACAGGGCATGGTCTTCCATGATGCCGCCCGGCAGGCCGTCACCGATCGATTCAGAGCCATATTTCTGACCTCTGTGACTACCATAGCCGGTATGACCCCGCTATTATTTGAAAGCAGCAGTCAGGCACTGATTCTGGTACCGCTGGTCGCCAGTATTATCTTCGGTATGCTGACTTCCACCGTTCTAATTATGCTGGTACTGCCGGCACTTTACGGCATTATGGAAGACATTGGTTATGTAAAATTCAGGGAGACAGTTCAGGAATAAGTTAATTGATACACACTAATTAAAATACAGCTTGCCGGCATTATATAAATTAAGCAGCAGATCCTGCTCAATATCAGACATAACAGGCATCAGTTTTGATAGTTCCACCGTTCTCTGCGCACAGAGTTTAACTGCAAATACCGTAGAAACCATAAAGTCCTGCCCGTCAACAAAAAGCTGACAGGCACCGCCGTCCTTATCAATAAAAGCAAAGCGGCTGGCGGGATGACGCATTAATGGCGGGTTTTCCATACTTAATTCCAGCAGTGCCTGAAGATTTTCTGCCGGCTGTTCACATTCATTCAGATAGTCCACCTTGGAGTCGCTGACAAAACTGCCGAACCAGCGTTCCAGTTCCGGGTTTTGCGGATCAAGGTATTGTTTAAAAATTCTGCGCACTTCTTCAATAGCAGCCGGAGTAATTTCATTTGGGTGTCCGGTCAGCCCCCCGTCAGGTAAATGGTAAGTTTTGTTTACCGGCAGTTCACTGGTAATATGGGCAATAAAATCATTCACCAGAGCTTCATGACTGGTGGCCTTAAAACCAATGGAATAACTCATACTCTCATCAAGAGAAACACCATGGTGAGATACCCCGGCAGGTAGATACATCATATCACCGGGTTCCAGAATCCATTCCTGTTCCGCTGCAAATTCTTTCTGCAGGCGGATAGCAATATCAGAAATAATATTATCCTCCGCCACCGGCCGGGTACTGAGCTGCCAGCGGCGCCGACCGGAACCCTGCAGAATAAACACATCGTATAAATCAAAATGCGGCCCTACCGTACCCTGGGGAGCGGCATAACTGCTCATTAAATCATCCAGATACCATTCGGGAATAAAACGAAACCGGTCGGTGAGCCAGGCCAGTTCCGGAACGGTTTTTTCCAGATCATTGACCACCAGGGTCCAGTGGGTTTCCGGCATCCGGGCAAAAACCGATTCATCCATAGGACCGTGAATGGCCTGCCAGGGATGCTCCCCGCCCTGTTCAATAATAATTCTGGAATTGACCTCCTCTTCACAGGCCAGTCCTGCCAGTTCATCCGGGCTTAAGGGGGTTTCAAAACCGGGAAAAGCCTGGCGAATAAGCAGCGGTTTTTTCTGCCAGTATTCGGCCAGAAAAAATTCCACTGACATGCCACCCAGAGGAGGGATCTGAGACGCTTCTGACATGCTTACAGAATACCCACATCCAGGTAAGAGCGGGCTATTTTCTTTATAGAAGAAACATAAGCTGCGGTACGCAGATCGGTAATGTTTTCATCACTGAGCATGGTTTCTCGTATTTCCTGATAGGCTGTGCGCATGGTATCATCCAGGCCCGAACGTACCAGATCCAGTTCATCAGCCCCTCGGGTAATGGTATTCCTAAGATGGGTGGAAACGGAATTACCAGTGGCTTCTTCAAACATTTTAGTAACCTGTAAGCCACGCATTTCTTCATGACGACGCTGCATACGGCCAAAACGCATATGGGAGATATTACGGATCCATTCAAAATAGGACACGGTTACACCGCCGGCATTGGCATAAGCATCAGGAATAACGACAATCCCCTTGCTTTTTAATATAGCATCCGCCCCGAATGACACCGGTCCATTGGCCGCCTCTACAATCAATTTGGCCTTGATCCGGTCAACATTGTCCAGGTTAATCTGATTTTCCAGTGCCGCCGGGATTAGAATATCGCACTCTTTTTCCAGTACTACGGCACCGTCTTCTACAAACTGGGCACAGGGAAAGGTTTCAATTTCATGGTGCTCATCAATATGCTGACGCAATTGCTCAATATTAATGCCTTCATCATTAACTAGAGCACCATGACTTTTAATAATAGCCGTGATTTTGACCCCGTCCTCTTCAGACAGAAATTTAGCCGCATGATAACCGACATTACCAAAGCCCTGCATGACACAGGTTTTACCTTCCAGAGAACCGCTCATACTGGCCATTTTAACGTCATCAGGGTGCCGGAAAAATTCCTGGATGGCATACTGCACCCCCCGTCCGGTGGCTTCCACACGCCCCTGAATACCGCCATGATGAACCGGTTTACCAGTCACACAGGCAACATAGTTGATATCATCAGGATGCAGTTGTTTATAGGTATCAGCAATCCAGGCCATTTCTCTCTGTCCAGTGCCTACATCCGGTGCCGGAACATTGGTTGATGGACTTAAAAAGCCTTTGCGGATCAGTTCCAGTGAAAAGCGCCGGGTGATCATTTCCATTTCTTCCCGATCATACTGGCTGGGATCAATCAGCAAAGCCCCTTTGGAACCGCCAAAAGGCACATTCACAATAGCACACTTATAGGTCATCAGAGCCGCCAGGGCTTCAACTTCATCCTGATCGGCATAAGGTGCGTATCGGATGCCGCCTTTGGAAGGCAGGCGATGCGTGCTGTGCGTGGCCCGCCAGCCCGTAAACACCTCAATTTTACCTCGAATTTTTACCGGAAACTGCACCTGAATAACGGCATTACAGGATTTAATGGCATTAGCAACACCGGTATCCAGTCCCATTACAGAAATGGCCCGATCCACCATTAAATTAACACCATCACGAAAACTGGGTTCACTGCCTGCTTTTGTCATTTTTTATATCCTGTCTGTTGCGATTCACTTACGTTTGAGCCGGTATTTTAAATTGACCTGGATCAGAGTTATTACTTACACTGAATGCTATATTGACATTAATATGTAAGTAACTGTAATCCATATTCCTAATATTACAACTTATTATCAGCTATTGCAGAAACTTTTGCAGATAGTTAGTATTATCAGACTGAAATTTAATAATTTAATTAACAGAAAGGGAAATAAATGAATATATTAATCTTTGGACCAAACGGCAGTGGTAAAGGGACTCAGGGCGCAATTATCCAGGACAAATTTAATATTGCACATATTGAATCCGGTGCCATTTTCCGTCAGAACATTGGCGGAGGCACAGAACTGGGGAAAAAAGCCAAGGAATATATTGATCGCGGTGATCTGGTGCCGGATGATATTACTATCCCGATGATTCTGGATCGTCTTAAAGAAGACGACTGTAAAAACGGCTGGCTGCTGGACGGATTCCCGCGCAACAAGGTACAGGCAGAAACTCTGGCTAAAGCCCTGCAAGATGAAAACATGAAGCTGGACTATGTTATAGAAATTGTTCTGCCTCGTGATATTGCCAAACTGCGTATTACCGGCCGTCGTTTATGTGAAAACGACAACAATCACCCCAATCACATTGCTTTTGATGCCATTAAACCGGTAGAAAAAGACGGCGAACTGGTCTGTCGCGTCTGCGGCGGCAAGTTATCTACCCGTGCCGACGATCAGGATGAAGCAGCCATTGATAAACGCCATGATATTTACTATGACGAAAATACCGGTACTATGGCCGCCGTTAATTACTTCAAGAACCTCGGTGGGGATACTAAAGTGATCTCTGTTGACGGTAGTGGTTCTATTGGTGAAGTGACTGATGCTATTTTAAAAGAGCTTAAGTAAAAAAAAGAGCGTTGAGCGTTGAGAAAAAGCATAAGTGCTTTTATTAAGAATGCGGGCATATTGCCCGCATTTTTTTGGTTTTTTATATTTAAAAAATCAGGCTCATCATTACCATCATGACTATCAGGAACAGTATGGTCATAATACCGCCGGCTCTCATAAAGTCAGGTACACGATAACCTGCAGGACCCATAATCAGGGCATTAACCTGGTGAGTAGGGATCAGGAATGAATTGGAGGTTGCAATCGCTACTGTCAGAGCAAATACCGCAGGATCGGCCCCTTCTACACCCATGGCAATATTTACCGCCAGAGGCACCAGTAATACAGTCGCACCTACATTGGACATCACCAGAGTAAAGAAAGTCGCCAGAACAGCAATAGAAGCCTGAATGATCCAGACCGGCATATCACCCACCACTTTCAGGGTCTGTTCTGCAATCCAGCCGGCAGTACCGGACGTTTCCACAGCCAGCCCCAGAGGGATCAGACTGGCCAGCAGGAAGACCGTCTTCCAGGATACCGCCTCATAGGCTTCATCAATCTTTAATACCCCGGACAGAACCATACCAATGGCACCGGTTAACAGGGCAATAGACAGTTTCAGATCGGTAAACAGAACCATAGACAGGGCAATAGTAAAAAACAGCGCTGCCCAGCCAACTTTATGCGGACGGGTTTCTTCATGCGGATATTCAGTTGTCACCACAACAAAGTTCTTGTCCTTGGCAATGCGGTCCAGGTTAGTCCACAGGGTATGTACAACCAGGGTATCACCGGCCTGAAACGGCAGGTCCCGAATACCTTCACCAGCACCCATAGTTTCACCTTCACGGTGCAGTGCAACCATAGCCAGGCCATAAGTCTTTCTTAACCAGACATCGCGAGCCGATTTACCAATAAGCTGGGAACCTGGTG
>JALUZF010000180.1 GCA_027012135.1 Gammaproteobacteria bacterium | reverse complement strand
CACTGGCTTTAGCCTCAATGAGTGCAATTGAGGAGTCATTTGTAATGTCTTGCTCAATTAAAAAATTCATTTCAACACCATTTTGCTCCCGCTAAAAAAACAGGTTTTTGCCAGGTCTGAATTGTCCTGTTTTAATTAATTCACAAAATACCAGGTTCTCCCATAAGTTGCTTTTATATAGATGCTCCTGCCATTGCTTATAATTATTAATGTTTAAAAGATAGGCCGCCAGACTGTCTCCCACCGATTGCATGAGCTCAAATTTCTGACTGCCTGTCAAGAGCCATTAGCCGAATTGGGTTCTGTTTTTATCAACCAGGATTTTTATTTAGCGGAATAATTCCGGGGCATATTGTATTTCATCCAGAATGACAGGTTGTTTCAGGCTATTTAAAAAATACTCTGGATTGTCCTTTGCCTGGGCAGCATACTGGATATTATCCAGAGTAATATATTCCAGACTGTCAAACATGTATTGTAATAAGGAGCTTTTTCCGGTTTGTCGGGCTCCTGTTACTAATAAGACCGGTCTGCTTTTAACGGCTGATTTAATAGCGTCTTTAACTGTACGTTCAAACCACATTTTAACAGCCTTATTTAAGATAATTATCTAAATATCTTATTTTTAAAAGGTACTCTGAAAATTACTGTTTGACAAATCCTGAGCAAAGGTGATTTTCAATTTTCTTTTGCCTGTAATTTCACAATAAACAGTCTGGCCTTTTTTATAGGCTGTGATTTTGGGTAAGGGTTTATTGTTTTCCAGTAAGGAAGGTTGTATGGCCACCAGAAACAGGTCTTCTTTGTGACTGACAGATGGTTCTACTTCAATTCTCCAGTGGCCGGGTTCTACGTTTCGTTTGCGTTGTTCAATTTTTAAAACCTGGCCTTTTTCATCGTAGTTAACCCCATCAACATAAAAGGCCATACCCTTACCGCCAATTTTATTAACCAGTGGTTTTTTGGGTAACAGAACTTGTCCTTTCAGTCTGCCGCCCTGCATTCCGGTTTTGGGGTTTGCCGGGGTTTCAATTGCAAAAAAGTTATTTTTAATAAGTGGTTCCTGTAAGGAATGCAGCAGCCATTTTTTTCTGAAGCTGGACTTATAAACTTTGATTTTGTCAAAAATAATAATAAGGTCATTGTTTTTGTCGTAAACAAACACTCTTTGGTATCGTTTGACCCGCCGGGTGCGGTGGGCAAAGGTGCCCTCGCCGGAAAGCCTGTTGGTATAGGCCGGTGTCAGATCAGCAATAGCCATAATAACATTATCCTTTTCAATCACCTTTTCCAGTGTGGCAGTATGATAAATATCGGACTGATTCAGCCAGTCCTGTAAGTCCAGCGGGGCACTTTTTCCCCAGCCGGAACCGATACGCCTTTGACCGCCGTCATTGGCAATTTCTCTGGGCGGTTGCTGTTTTTTGGAATCTTTCTTTTTCTTAACCGGCATGGGAATGGTGTCATCCGGATCGGTGACAGTGATAATATTATGGGCAATACTCTGGTAGGTATAGTTAAGATGATGATCAGAACCGTATTTTGGACCGTAAAGACCGCTGTCTATGGCCAGGGCTCCACCTTTAAAAATGGTAAATGAGCCCTGATCAAGATGAGAATGCGACCAGTAATTATCGCCGGCTTTAAAGGTGACGTAGGTAGCGTCATTGTCCCAGCTGCTTCTGGATACCAGCAGCCCGATACCATCAAAAATTTTAGTTAAAGGTAGTGTTGTTTGGGCTTTTTTATCAATCAGGCGATTATCGCTTAATGGTCCCCAGGGCCATGATGTTGGATGTAGTCTGGTATTTGTTTGCAGGCTATATGCAGCCTTATGTTGAAATTCTATGGCCAATGCTTCTCTGTCTGGTATTCGTTTATCAAAAAATCCGGCATCTCCCCATCTAAAGTGAGTGCCGTCCGGTCGGGTTCGATACACAAGAAAGTCCAGAAATCCCCTGATGCCTGGTATTTTCTTAAAATAATCTTCACCTGTAGCGGTTCTCCACATGGCCGGTATCTGGTAGATGGCCTGGCCAATGCCGATACCGACATATTCACCACCCTCATGCCAGCCGCCGTTTTTACCCATAATCTGTTTCCATACCGGGACTACCCGGTTAACCCAGTAGTCGTAGGTAAAACGCATGCAACTGTCTTCAGATTCAGGAATATCATTATGCAGAGCCAGGGAGGCAGCCATCAGTGCCTGAAAAGGGCTGTTATATAGATATACGTTGTAAGGAGATAGCTCATATTTATCCCGGATAGCATAAACCTGGTAATTACAGGCATCTTTTAGCTTTTTACGAAGTATTTTCCTTTGTTCAGGTGACCACTGGTTGTAAAGCCAGTCATAGGCCAGTGCAATGGGTTTGGTTTGTTGCTGCCCACGCCAGGAAGGCTCTAATTCAACAATTTTGTTAAATAACGGGATTAAATCAATACTGCCGGGGTAGACGTAAGCCAGCAGGGTCTGCGAATATAAATCGCCACTTTTAGCTCGCTGTTTATGTTGTCGAAAAAAGGATGGGTTGTGTGCTTCTATCCGCTGAATATCTTTTGTTGTGGGTGCTGGCAGATGGGGATGTTGCTGCTTAAAATAAGGAAGGTTAACCCTGGGTAATTTAGAAATTTCTGGTAATTGATAATGATAGTCCGGAGTAGATGTGCTTTTAATAATAATGGCTAAACCAGCAATCAGTGCTAAGAAGATTAAAGCGGTCAGTATATATTTAGGTTTAATTGCAAAGCCGGATGGATACTGTGCTTCCTGAACTGTAGTGCCTGTAACCTGAGTCTGCCGGTTCCACGGGTATAGCATACAGGCAGACCAGGCAGAAAAGGCAATGATCACATCCGTAATATCACTATAACGCCCGGCTTTAAATTGCTGCAGCCATTCAAGGATAAAAGCAAATAACAGGATAAAACTGCCTGTAATAATAAAATAATGTTTTCCCGGTTTAGGTGTTTTGGGTGTCAGAACATAGGCGAAGGCGGCAAATGCTGCAATCTGTTCAATTAAATCCGCTATTCCCACCAGAGTATTCATTTGTTGTGAAAAAGGTATCCAGTTCATTGGACGGGTGGGTAAATTGGGAGCGCCTGTTTCTAAGGTACTGTAGGCATAAGCAACAACAAGCATAACTAAAGCAGCTGCTTTTAAGATAGAAACCTTAAGCTGATAAAAAAGGCTGTAGATCAGTGATCCGACAAAGAAAGCTGAAATCGCTTCCAGTGACAGCTGTCTGGTTAATACCGGTACCTTAAGCAGCAGGATCAGAAATACAAAAGTAAAAATAAGGCGGGTACTGCTGGAGTTCTTTTTTAAAGATGAACGCAGGATCAGCAGGATTGCGCTGATATTGAGTGAATAAATTATAAATTTAGACAACTTAAATGTGTCAGGGCTGTTCAGTGTATGCCATAAAGGCGCCAGTCCCTGGCGAAGGTTGCTGATTTCCAGTGAAGGTACAAAGGGAACCAGCTGTGAGGCTCCCCAGAGTAAAGCCGCGACAAGCCCCAGTAAACTATAAGGCGTATGAGACAGATGTTGTTGTTGCCAGTTAGTCAGGTAGTTGTGGGTCTGTCTCTTGGATAATAGCAGTGCAGTAAGCGCACCCAGCATGGAGCCGATAGTGTTTAAAAAAATATCGGATAAAGAGCTGGTTCTGCCGGGTAAAAACTGTTGAAAATATTCCAGGCAGGTTGATAAACAGAAGCCCAAAAGAGTTATTAAAAACACTTTTCCAGATGTTTTTTTTCTGGAGGGTAAAGCAAGAAAAAATAGCAGGCCGAAGGGAATATAAATAATAAAATTCATAACCAGATCAGCATAGGAGACATGCTCAGGGATTTTAAGGGTCAGAAATTTTGACCAGTTACCAAGGTTCCAGTCCCATTGGTCTACAGGGTATAAAGTGCCGTAGATAATGAGCAGTATGTAGACAAAAAAGGTTGTCAGAATAAATGATGAGGTTTTTTGTTTTTGCATTTTTAATTGTCAGAATTTTTTACATCTTCGTTCTGTAAAATTCTTGCTTATTTTGTAACCAATTGTTTTTAATATGAAAAGAAAATAAGGTATAAAAATTGCTTGCAATAGTTTAAGTATACTAATGACAAGGGTTGTTGTAATATGGAGTAAATGATTAAGCTCCGGCTACGAACCATAATAATTGTTTTATATAGTAATTCAAGCATATTGGATACCAGGGTATGAATGCACAAGATAATAAATCAACAGAAACCATTGAAAACGCGACCTCTATGAACAAAGAGAAAAGTGCTGCAACAACTGATTCACGTCGCAAATTTATACAGAAGGCGGCAGCGGGAACTATTTTAACGACTTTGCCTGCATCCTCTGTGTGGGGTGTCTGTACGGTTTCAGGGGCTTTATCCGGTGGCTCTCAGGTGGTGGATAACTGTAAGTTTCCTCCTTTGACCGGTGGTGGCCGTTCTCCAGAATACTGGAAACCCAGCGGTCAGAGTCAGTATTATGATGGTTTTTCTAACTATGATTCAGGTCAGGAAGACTGTCTGCGTACTGCAATAACGACATTTGAGTCGGCCACGACAATACCACTGGATGATGGTCTCACCTTAAATCTTGCGTCTGGCCTGGCTGAGAGCGGATCACTTTCATTTCATTTATCTGCGGCTTATTTAAACGCTTATTACAAATTTTATATCTTGCCTATTACTCTTGGAGGCAGTGATGTTATTAATACGCCAGAGGAACTTGTACAGCATCTATATGCTTTAACATTAAGATACGATGTTGATACTGTTAAAACTGCATTAGTGGCATCTTATACAGATGAAGTATCTTCTTACAGTGGTTTTAGTTGTTAATTAATAGAGTTGAATTATTGGATGGCTATTGAAGTATCAGTTTGCAGCAGATTGTGTCCGTTTTTTTCCTGATGATCACAGCGGTTTGGTCATTTATTCAAATTTAAGCGGGGACACTCACTTTTTAAGTCTGGACGGTGTTAAGGCAAAAGAACTGTTTAAAGTTGAAAAACCTTTTACCGAGCAGCAGATAGAAGCGCTTAAGTCCCCACAGCTTCAGTATCAGTCGCTGTTTCGTCAAATGCTGGAAAAGAAAGTTATTACTCAAGTCGATCTGTCCTGATGTTAACCTTAAATACCGGCCGCTATACCTATCGTTTAACCGATTATCCCGATAATGTTGTTTCAGATATAGAAAAAATTTACGGTGCAGAAGTGATTAACCAGGTGGGCGCGCCGGTTGATTTTGAAATTGCCCTGAAATTCGACTCTTTAGTGCGCCGTTTTTTTCGTCCCCAGATCACCTTTTATGCGGATCAGCAGTCTCCCTTTAAGCCAATGCCTTTAGCCCAGGCTTATCCCGTACTTGAATGGGGAATGAACTGGTGTGTGGCGGCCTTTGATTATAACCACTTTATTATTCATGCCGCAGTACTGGAAAAAGATGGTAAAGCCATTATTTTTCCGGCCACTCCGGGATCAGGGAAAAGCACGCTTTCTGCCTACCTGGCTCTTACCGGCTGGAACCTGTATTCTGATGAAATGGCCGTTGTGGACCTGAATTCCAGCCTGGTAAATCCTGTTTACCGACCTGTAAGTTTAAAAAACAAATCCATAGATTTGCTCAAACAGTGGTTTCCCGATGTGGTATGTACCGATACCGCTAAAGGCACTCAAAAAGGTGATGTCGCCCTGTTTCGCTGTGTGTCATGGGAGCAGCACAGGCAGCTTGAACAGGCCGAAGTGGTCGGCATAGTCTTTCCAAAATATAAACCAGATACCGACTTAACCATTTACCAGCTGGATAAACTGCAGGGATTTCAGCAGATCAGCAGTAATTCTTTTAACTATAATATAACGGGTCAGCAGGGTTTTGAGACGGTAGGTAAGCTGGTGGATGCTGCCGTTCATTTTGAAGTGCATTATAGCAATGTCAGTGAAGTGAGTGAGTTTTTACTTGAGGAAGTCATTAAATAATGAAGTCCGATTTTTTTACTACTATTGTACAGTTATTTAAAGACACCTCTACCGGTGCCGGGCTTGATGACAGGCAATGGGAAAGCATTGTGTTTATCCTGAGGCAGACACAATTGCTGGCCACTCTGTATCAGTTAGCGTTATCTAATAATGATGTTCAGCATTACCCGCTGTATGCCAGAAAGCATCTGCAGGCGGCCAGTATTTATGCACGGAGGCAGGCACAGCAGGTGCGTTTTGAATGCCTGGAAATCAGCGGTATTTTAAAACAATGCAATATAACTCCGGTTTTCCTAAAGGGGGCTGGCTACACTTTATCAGGCAGTCAGAATGGTAAAGGACGGGTTTATTCGGATATTGATGTATTAGTACCTAAGCAGGAACTGGGTACAGCCCAGCAGTTGTTGCAGAAAAATGGCTGGTTTGCCAAAAAACTCAATGATTACGATGAGCGTTATTACCGGGAGTGGGCACATGAAATACCGCCCATGTCTAATGTGTACCGGGGTACGGTGATTGATGTACACCATAATATTATCCCGCCCATTTCAGGCAGGGCACCGGATTCTCAGCTGTTTTTTAATGAAATAGAGCTTAACCCGCAGGGGCTGGCGTATTTATCACCTGCCGCTGCGACTTTGCACAGTTGTATTCATTTGTTTACCAATGAGGATTTTAGCAACGGTTTTAGAGACCTGGTGGATCTTTACCTGTTAATGCAGCAATATGGTCAAAATGAATATTGGGAAAAACTGGTCATCCTGGCTGAGCAGACGGGCTTTACCCTGGAGCTGTTTTATTGTCTGGATACGCTGAAACAGATATTTGGTTTAATGCCTGACAGCCCTTTTGTTGATAAAATCTATAAGCGCCATCAAAACAGGTTTACCAGGTTATTATCACATGGCCTGTTCAAACCGGCTTTGTCTCCTCATCACCCCCTGGTTTTTGGCGTTAAAAACAACCTGGCCAGTTTCCTGGTTTATATTCGCGGGCACTGGATTAAAATGCCGCTTCATATTCTTATTGCTCATTTAAGTGTTAAAAGTTTTTTTATCAGCAGAGACTTTTTATTTGGTAAGTATCAATTTGATAAAGAGTAAAGCATGAAACACTGGTATTATTTTTTCTGTCTTTTACTGTTGCCGTTTAGTTTATCTAATGTCTGGGCCATTCCATTAGCTGATAAGAATGAAAATAACCCGAGTTCCAGACAGGATGTGCTGATGCATGTGCCGGATGTCAGTAAACCAGAACTGAATGCTGGTAATCAATTGGAGCCAGTCACCGCAGATAAATTCGGGACTGTACAGAGGACAGAGGATGAATTGTTTTCTCAGCAACGTATTTTAGGAGAAAAAACGGATAAAAAAGCATCGGACGATATGGTTGTCGAAGAATACCTGTTATTTGAACAGGATGAACTGGCTGAGCAGCAGGAAGACCTGGGGATATATGAAACCCTGGTACCCATGTTGTCTTCTGAAGCAAAAAAAGAGGCAAAAAAACTATGGGAAAATACCGTTGACTTTAGAGATGCCATAAAATTGTCTGATGCGGATTCAGAGACCCAGACCCTGGTATTAACCAAAGTATCAGCGGATATGACTGAATATAAAGGGAAAAGCCTGGAAGAATTAGCCGGTAAAGCCTTACCGCCCCGTTTAATGGAAGATAAAGATCCGGATAAAGAGGTGGTGCATGAATTGTTTGTGCAGTTTTATGAGCTGTTAAAAAATGCTTTTCTTATTATTATCAGTGTTCTGCTGATAGCAAAAGTAAGCAGCCTGTTGATAAAAAAACTGCTCAGGAGGCGAAAGAAACGTCGTTCCAGAAGGTCATCACACCGTCATGCCCGAACTCATTTTGATATAACCAGAAAAAAACCTCGAAAACGGCGCCGACGCAGTTATACATAGTGGCAGGACAGATAAATCCTGTTTAGCTGTAAGGGCTGTCTTACTTAGGCTGATCAATTTACCTCTAAAGCCGGTATCAAATTGAATCCGGTAACTATTTACTCTAAAATTAGCAGGCAAATGAAGTAAATTATTACGTTCACTTTTTAGTCTTTTTCTCTGCTAACTAAAGCTGACTTAGGTTATTGCTTTTGTTATTAAGAGTCGTGTGTACGAAAAATCCTACTTTATACTTTTAGAGTAAATATTATATGTACAAAGAGTATTATAAGCTAAAACATAACCCGTTCCAGATGACCCCTGATCCACGCATCTTTTTTGCCAGTAAGGGACATAAACGGGCACTTTCCTACCTGCAGTATGGCTTAAGCCAGGGGGAAGGCTTTATTGTGGTGACTGGTGATATCGGTACTGGCAAAACCACCATTGTCAAAAACCTGATTGCCGGCCTGGATCCCAAAACGTATATTGCCAAACAGCTGGTGACTACCCACCTTGAAGATCATGATTTAATGGAAATGATCTGTGAATCTTTCGAGTTAATTTCCAAGGGCCTGACCAAGGCGGCTTTGCTTAACCAGTTCAGAGCGTTTCTTAATTCTGCACACAGACTGGGCCGAAGAGTAGTACTGGTGGTTGATGAGGTACAGAATCTGCCGGCTAAAACCGTTGAAGAACTGAGAATGCTGTCTAATTTCCAGATAGATAATAAGCCCCTGATCCAGAGTTTCCTGGTTGGCCAGAAAAATTTTATTAAAACCCTTCAGGACAGCTCTATGGAGCAGTTACGTCAGCGGGTTATTGCCTCCTGTCACCTGGGGCCTTTAAAAGAAGAAGAAACCAAACACTATATTAACTATCGTCTGCAGGAAGCCGGCTGGTCCGGCGGCAGCCTGTTTGACGATAATGCCTTAATGCTGATCCATCGACTGACCGAAGGGGTACCAAGACGGATTAATGTGTTCTGCGACCGGATCCTGCTATTCGGATATCTGGAAGAAATCAGCTTTTTTACCAGAGAGCACGTTCAGATTGTTGCAGAAGAGCTGTCTGAAGAAATAACCAGCCCGCTGGTGTTACAGAATAAAGATGATGTGGCCCGCTTAATTAATACTGAGCAGCAAAAATATGAACATGCCCTGTCAGAACAACTGGCTATAAACAATCAGGCGGAGACTTTTAGCAGCAGCATCCCTGATGAATCCGTTGTTCCCCAGTCCGCGCCAAAAGCACCTGAACCAGTGCAGCATAAGCTTGAAAAGCCGGTTGCCATGACTTCTGGAACCACCGAGTTTGTAGACATTGAAGAAACCATTAAGGATTTTGAAAGCCGGGTGGAACAGGAAATTGCTTCTTTTAAACAGTCGCTGGATAAAAATGCATAATAGAGCCTTCCTTTCTTAATTAGCGTTCATCCTTCTATTAAGCTTTTTACCTCCCCCCCTTCTTCAGAAGGGGGATTGGGGGGGCGAACCAAAGATTTAAACCCCCTATGTTCGCCTTTTAAAAAGGGAGATTTAAGAGCAGGGCAATTTTCGGATGAAAACAAATGAACAGTAGATGCCTCTATACTATCTTCAGATTTAAATTTTTATAAAATTCAGGAAACAAATAATGATAACTTTGGACAACACCCGGCTGGCCATTATTGGTCTGGGCTATGTAGGTTTACCGCTTGCCGTTGAATTTGGAAAAAAAATGCCGGTTGTGGGTTTTGATATCAATGAACCAAGGGTTAAAGAGCTGGAGTCTGGTACCGACAGCACGCTTGAAGTGAGCGCTGAAGAACTAAAAGAAGCCGTTAAGCTGGAATATACCGCCAGTATAGACAAGCTTAAAGAGTGTAACGTCTATGTGGTTACAGTGCCCACGCCGATTGATAAAAGCAAAAATCCGGATTTAACCCCCTTAATCAAGGCCAGTGCCATGCTGGGAAAGGTTGTTTCCAGAGGTGATGTTATTATTTATGAATCCACAGTTTATCCGGGCGCAACGGAAGAAGTCTGTATTCCTGAGGTAGAAAAGGCTTCCGGTCTGACCTTTAACAAGGATTTTTATGCCGGTTACAGCCCTGAGCGGATTAATCCCGGTGACAAGGAACATCGCGTCACCAATATTTTAAAAGTGACCTCCGGTTCAACAGCGGAAATTGCTGACTATGTAGACAGTCTTTATCAGAGCGTTATTACCGCAGGTACCCATAAAGCCAGCAGTATCAGGGTAGCAGAAGCGGCCAAGGTAATTGAGAACACCCAGCGGGATGTCAATATTGCCCTGATTAATGAACTCTCCCTGATTTTTAACCGCCTGGGCATTGATACCGAAGAAGTGCTGAAAGCCGCCGGTACCAAGTGGAACTTCCTGCCGTTTCGTCCTGGCCTGGTGGGCGGACATTGTATTGGCGTCGACCCATACTATCTGACTCACAAGGCCCAGGAGATAGGCTATAACCCGGAAATGATCCTGGCAGGACGCCGCTTAAACGATAATATGGGGCCTTACGTGGTATCTGAAGTCATTAAACTGATGCTGAAAAAGCGGATCCATATTGCCGAAGCCAATTTTTTGATTATGGGACTGACCTTTAAGGAAAACTGTCCTGATTTAAGAAATACCCGGGTTATTGATATGGTGGATGAGTTAAACCAGTATGGTGCCAATATTGATGTCTATGATCCCTGGGTGGACAAGGCGGAAGCCGAGCATGAATATAATATTACCCCGATAGATAAGCTGGAAAACGGTAAATATGATGCTATTATCCTGGCCGTTTCTCACGATCAGTTTAAGGACATGGGCGCCGAGGCCATACATAAACTGGGCAAGGACAATCATGTACTGTTTGATATCAAGTACTTACTTAAAGCCGATGAAGTGGATGGAAGATTATAATGTCAGCCTATACCGAACAACTTGAACAGCTCAGACAGAACCCTAAAACCTGGCTGGTGACCGGCGTGGCCGGTTTTATCGGCTCCAACCTGCTGGAAACCTTATTAAGTAATAATCAGCAGGTGGTGGGCCTGGACAATTTTTCAACCGGCCATCATCATAACCTGGAGCAGGTTAAAGCCGCAGTGACTCAGCCGCAGTGGGAGTCCTTTCGTTTAATAGAAGGTGATATCCGCAATTTAGCAACCTGCGAAGAGGCCTGTAACGGTGTGGACTATGTGTTACACCAGGCGGCTTTAGGCTCGGTACCGCGTTCTATTGAAGACCCCATTACCACTAACGAGAACAATATCAGCGGTTATCTGAACATGCTGGTGGTGGCAAAAAATGCCAATGTGTCCCGTTTTGTGTATGCGGCCTCCAGCTCCACTTATGGCGATCACCCTGATTTGCCCAAAGTGGAAGATAAAATCGGCAAACCTTTGTCCCCTTATGCGGTAACCAAGGTGGTTAATGAGCTGTATGCCGATGTATTTGCCAAAACCTATGACTTTAAAACCATAGGCCTGCGTTATTTTAATATCTTCGGCAGACGTCAGGACCCCATGGGGGCTTATGCTGCAGTGATCCCTAAATGGGTAGCCGCTATTCTCTCCGGTGACACCGTCTATATTAACGGTGACGGCGAAACCAGCCGGGATTTCTGCTATATTGAAAACGTCATGCAGATGAACATTCTCTCTGCCACCACTCAGAATCCGGAAGCGGTAAACCAGGTTTACAATGTGGCGCTTAACCACCGTACCTCCTTAAATGAACTGTTCTATTTTATTCAGGATAAACTCAGAGCCAGGATACCGGAGCTGAAAGAAACCCAGCCGGTCTACCGGGATTTTCGTGCCGGTGATGTACGTCATTCCCAGGCTGATATTTCCAAAGCTCAGAACCTGCTGGGTTATGCACCGACCCATGTAATAGATGAAGGACTTGAAGAAGCTATGGACTGGTATGTGAATGATTTAAAAAAAAGTGACTAAATAAAAGGAAAAATATTTTATGTTAAAAAAAGTCGGGTAGCCTGCTGCCTGTTTGCCTGCTTCTTTTTTTGTTTTTTCCTTCCCCCGGGTTCTCGACCCCATAAAACCTTTTCAACAGGCTTCTGAGCAGGGTGATTTTAAAACTGCCCAGATCCATCTTAAGAATATTCTTAAGGAACAGCCTGACAACCTTCAGGCAAGAATAGCGCTGGCCAGGTTGTATGAACTTAATAAAGAAGCAGACAAAGCCAATCTTTCAATAAAGGCACTGTACGAACAATACCCATATGAAGCGGATGTTTTATTATTAATGTGTTATAATTCTTCGTTTTTTTGAATTTTGAGAATGGTATGGACCTGTTAAAAAAAATTTTAGACCTGCTATCAGAAGTCCTTCAAATTGATACCTCTGGTATGGATGAATCGACTGAATTACTGGGCAGTATTCCAGAGTTTGATTCCATGGCGGTGGTTATGCTGATCACGGCGCTGGAAGAGCAAATGGCAATTAGTGTTGATGATGATGA
This sequence comes from Gammaproteobacteria bacterium, assembly GCA_027012135.1. Taxonomy (GTDB): domain Bacteria; phylum Pseudomonadota; class Gammaproteobacteria; order GRL18; family GRL18; genus JANELJ01. The sequence continues at coordinate 9,567 of JALUZF010000180.1, read as the reverse complement.
AATTTCAGCAGAAATCTTTGAGACTATGGGCTCTCTGGTGAGTTTTGTAGAGAGTAAATTACAGTAGCAACTCCTTTACCTGTGGGTGTCCCAGAAAATTTTCCGGGCTGGCGGTTTTGCCGTAGGCACCGGACTGTAAAATAATGACCAGATCACCAATCTCTGCCCTGGGCAGTTCCATTTTATCAGCCAGGGTATCCAGTGGGGTGCATAAAGGGCCGACAATGCTGACGGTTTCTGTTTCATTGATCGGTTTCAGGCTGCTGATCCGCACTGGATGATTTTTGCGGATCACCTGTCCAAAATTACCCGAATTAGATAAATGATGATGTAAACCGCCGTCAGTGACCAGATAAGTCAGCCCTCGAGAGACTTTTTTATCGATAATGCGGCTGACATAAATACCCGCTTCACCTACCAGATAACGACCCAGTTCAATAATAATCTGTTTATCTTTAAAGGCAGAATATTCATCAAGCAGACGAGCCAGATTTTCAGCTACCGGCTGTAAGTCCAGTGGTTCATCACCGGGAAAATAAGGGATGCCGAAACCGCCGCCAATATTAATAAAACGAAAATCCACTTTTAAATACTGTGTCAGGGTGTCAGCCAGGGCAAAGGTTTTATTATGGGCGTCTATCAGGGCTTCATTTTTCAGGTTCTGGGAGCCGGAGAAGATATGAAAACCTTCAAAATTGACGGCAATATTGTCCATATCGGCCAGCAGTTCAGGCAGTTGTTCGGCATCAATGCCAAACTGTTTAGGACCGCCGGACATTTTCATACCGGAGGCTTTTAACTCAAAATCTGGATTTACCCGGATGGCAATATTGGGGATTATGTCCAACTCTTTGCCAATGTGTTCAATCCGAAACAGTTCGTTGCTGGATTCCACGATAATAACAATGCCTGCGGCAATGGCTGCTTTAAGTTCGCTGTCTTTCTTACCGGGACCGGCAAAACTGATCTCTGAACGCTGCATACCGGTATTTATGGCCGACTGTATTTCTCCCTGTGAGGCAACATCCAGTCCATCCACCAGAGCAGCCAGTTGCTGGACTACGGCCGGCATGGGGTTTGCCTTTATGGCATAGTGCAGCAGAATTCTGTCTGGTAAGGTGTTACGTAATGATTCTACTCGCTGCTCAATCAGTTTTCGGTCATACAGGTAAGCGGGGGTCTGCCCTACAATGGCAATGGCCTGTTCCAGCGGGATATCGGCAATATACAACTGACCATGTTTAACAGGAAAATAATTTAACGGGGTATGAGATACACTTTTTTTCATTTATTGATCCTGATTACCAAACAAATCTTTATATTCATGCACCAGCTGTTTGCGGTCTATTTTGCCGTTCTGGTTTCGTTCCAGAGCAGTTTTAACAATAATTTCAGCAGGCTGCATAAAATTGGGCAGCTGTTTTCTGCAAAAGGCCAGCAGTTCGGCACTTTGAAATGAGTCAGATCGGGGAACCACCACCAGTACAATGGCCTGTCCAAGAACTGGATGGGCAATGCCCAGTGCTACGGCTTCGTTTACCAGTTCAGACTGGTAAACGACTTCTTCAATTTCATTTGGGCTGACCCGGTAACCGGAAGTTTTTATCATATCGTCTTTTCGACTGATAAAGTATAAAAAGCCGTCCTTATCGCGTTTTACCGTATCACCTGACCAGACGGCCATTTCCGGAAGGATTTTTACGGAAAGTGAATCGGGAACAGGTTTAAACCGCTCGGTAGTTCTGTCAGGAGCATTCCAGTACCCCTTGGCCACCAGTGAGCCTCGATGAACCAGTTCACCCGGCTCGTTATCGGCACATTCACTGCCGTCTTCCCTTAATACCAGGACTTCTGCATTAGGAATGGCGATACCTATGGCATCCTGGTGAGTATCAATGACCTCGGGTGGAACATAGGTGGAACGAAATGCTTCGGTCAGACCATACATTAGATAGGGCAGGGTATCGGGAAGCTTTGCCCTTAAGCGGGATAAGGTATCCACCGGCAATGCACCACCGGAATTGGTCAGGTAACGCAGTGATGCGCGGGCTTCATCCGGCCAGTCCAGTCGTGCCAGCTGGATCCATAACGGAGGTACTGCCGCCAGACCGGTGATCCGATATTGACTGACGGCTTTAATCACATCCCGGGGCAATAAATAGTCCATTAATACAACGGAAGCCCCGACACTAAACGCTGTTGTTAACTGGCTCAGCCCATAATCAAAACTTAAAGGCAGTACTGCCAGGATCCTGTCCCCGGCTGTATTGTGCAGGTACTGGGCAACACTTTGAGCCCCGCTGATTAAATTGCGATGGGATAAGACCACGCCCTTGGGTTTGCCGGTGCTCCCGGAGGTATATAAAATGGCAGCAATATCGCTATCAATATTGGGGATTTCAGGAAAAACGGTGGATTTTGACTGGATATCATCCCAGAACACGGTTTCAATATGTTTAATATGGGGCATTGGTGAGACGGATGAGCTGGCTGCTTTATCTACCAGTATTACTGTATGTAAGTCGCTGCACTGAGCCAGGTGTTCGGCCAGTTGTTTAAGCCGTGCCAGGCTGGTTACCAGAATACGGACATTACAGTCTTTTAGAATATAGCTGACCTGCTGTGCTTTTAAAATCGGGTTGACAGGTACAAAAGCCGCCCCGGCAGCCGATGCAGAAAATAAGGAAACTACCGCTTCGGGCTGTTTGGGCAGATAGGTGGCAATGCGTTCGCTGCGTTGCAGGCCCAGTTGTAAAAAACCATGGGCGGCAGAACACAGCTCAGCAGACAGAGTCTGGTAGCTTAGTCGATGGGTTTTAGATATCAGAGCATCAGCAGCAGGAGACTGGTCGGCAAAATAACTAATAAATTGATGTATCAGGGTGTGCATCCTTCGCTCTGACCATGGAATCAGCTAAAGAGGTCATTTTACTGTTTTTTTTTGTCCAGAAACAGGTTTAATACAGTTTACCCATCGGGGATGGTTTTGTAAGTATGGATATTTTGTAAACAGGGTGTTGGAAAGTTATACAGTTTAAGGTTTTTTCAGGCAGCCTTAAAATAAAAACGCTATGATATTGTTGATTTTTTGATTAATTGGTGCTTTATTTGCATATATGAAGCATTCAGACAAATTTAACTATTTAATCAGACCAGTTTTACAGGCATAAGGAAAAAAGAGAACTTTAGTATGCAGTCTTCACAGGATGATCGACGTAAAAATACCCGGGACGTTTCATTTCCTTTAAGGGATAGTGATGGGCATATCGTGCGTGCTGAACGCAGAAGCGGTAATGATCGCAGGCGTAATCGACGTAAAACCGATGTGGCCGGTGAAATTCTGGACATTCTTCATTAATTAAGTTAAACCTAAATAAATCAGTTGAACCTACTGCGAATGTCCATAGCGCTGAATCTACAAGGCTTTCCAGAATATTTTGACTTCACCCGTAGGGTGGCTACGAATAAAGCCAAAATAACCTGTAAATCCTTGTATCTTCAGCACTCTGATCATTCTCGCTACGTTTCAACTGATTTATTTAGGTTAAATAATTAACGCATCTCCCTGCTTCATCAGTATAATACAGGATTCATTTGTTTTTGCCTGGATTATCATATCTAATGCGACTGTGTTTTTTTCATACTGCTGTTTATCTTTATGCACCTTGATCAGGTGGTTTTGACCTTTGGCCGGGCCATGCGTGAAAAGTATGGTTACAAGGTGCATAAACTGGCCATAGATGCACAATTTACCTGCCCCAACCGTGATGGAACCCGGGGGATTGGCGGCTGCACTTTTTGTAATAACATTTCTTTCAGTCCCAATGCCAGAAAACCGCCGCAGGTTGATGAGCAAATTGCGGCAGGTCGCAAGGTCATCTTAAAACGTACCGGTGCCAGGCATTACCTGGCTTATTTTCAGGCATATACCAATACTTATGCTGATATTAATTACTTAAAAAAACTGTATGATAATGCCCTTTCTCACCCGGATGTTATCGGCCTGTCTATTGGAACCCGTCCGGATTGTGTGCCCGACGGGGTGTTAAAATTATTGACACAGTACCGGGAGCAAGGCTATGAAATATGGCTGGAACTGGGGCTGCAGTCCAGTTTTGATACCACGCTTAAAGCTGTTAATCGGGGACATGGTTTTGCTGAATACCGGGATGCTGCCAGGCGGGCACTTCAGTATGACTTACAGGTCTGTACTCATTTAATTGTTGGTCTGCCAACAGAAACCGCAGTGCATAGTCGGATAAGTATGCACAGGGTGCTGGAAAGTCAGGTGTCAGGCATTAAAATACATCCTCTGCATATTGTTAAGGGCACACAGCTTGCCCGGCAATTAAAACAGGGCAGTTATCAGCCACTGAGTATGGAGGAGTATGTGGATACCGTGGTTGAGATGGTGAAAATGGCTCCGCAGGATATAATATTTCACCGTTTAACCGGTACCGCTTCGAAAGACCTTTTGCTGGCACCTCAATGGTGCAGTAAAAAGTGGCAGGTGTTAAACCGGATCACCGAAAAATTAAAATAATAAAATGACCCGCACTACGAATAATAAACCCCAAGTCAGAAAAGCTGAACTGAATGATTTCACTCAGGTTTATCCCCTGTTGCAGGAAATTAACGATATTCGTCTGAATGAAAAAGGCTGGCATAAACTGTTTGAAAATCACTGGAATATAGAAGAATTTTCTCCAGGGCTGGTACTGGAAACAGAGCAGGGTATTGCTGGCTTTATCGGTACTATTTACAGTACTCAGTTAGTGGCCGGAAAAGAACAGGTTTTCTGTAATTTAACCTCATGGATAGTAAAGGAAGCCTGGCGCAGTTATAGCTTTATGATGATTTTGCCCCTGGTGCGTAATAAAAATATTGTGTTAACCAGCTTCAGTTCCAATGATGTCACTTATGAGCTGTATAAAAAACTGGGCTTTAAGGATGGTTTTTCTGGCCGGCGCATAGTGTATTCATGGCCGTCTTTTTATAGTCATCATTATACGGTAATTACAAAGATCCAGGAAATAGAACAGCAAATCAGTACTGAAAACCGTAGCGTGTTTGATGATCACAGGGCTTTTGGGAATGCCTGTATTCTAATCCGCTATAAGAATCAGCAGTGCCTGTTAATGGGAGTGGTACGAAAAAAAATGCTGAAACTGTATTATGCCAGCGACCGGGATTTTATGTGTCAGCATTTTAAACACTTTCGACAGAAACTGATTGCGCGGTTTCATGTCCGGCGTATCCAGGTGGATGAATATCTCCTTGGAGGGCACTTTTTATGGTTTTCCCGCCAGGTAAAACGTGGTAACCCATATCAGTATAAAACTGCTCTTGAACATCTGCCTCCGCCATCCCCGGAGTATTCAGAAATTTTTCTCCTTAATATGTAATACCGGTGAGCTTATGAATAAACAGGCCGCAAAAGCAAAAAACATCAAACTGGTTATTTTTGACGTCGATGGCGTGTTGACCGACGGCATGATGAATTATGGCCCGGAGGGTGAGCTGTTTAAACAGTTTAATGTTAAGGATGGCGTCGGTATTAAATTATTGCAGCAGCAGGCAATAGCCGTGGCTGTTATTACTGCCAAACAGTCTGCGGCCCTGTCTCAGAGAATGAAGGACCTGGGTGTTTGCTATTTCTATCCTGCTTGCAGTGATAAACTGGCGGCTTATAATCAGTTAATTACAAAACTGGCGCTTAAGCATGAACAGGCTGCTTATGTGGGTGATGATGTCATTGATATGGCCGTTATGGAGCAGGTGGGTTTATCTATTGCGGTAAAGGATGCCCATGAGTTTGTAAAGCAGAGAGCTGACTATATTACTCAGACCATGGGTGGGCAGGGGGTTGCCAGAGAAGTGGCAGATCTGGTTCTTGGCGCTCAGTTTGACCTGGAGCAGCTATATATGAGTATGATAAGCAAACCTGAAGGTAAAATTGTACAGTAGTCAGAGTTATATTGACTGTGTTTAATACAATGGAGCCATAATGAGGGATAAAGCAGGATAATGGATAAAGCAAAATTTAAAATCGTGATACCGGCTCGCTATGCTTCGTCCCGTTTGCCGGGTAAGCCGTTACGGGAAATTGCCGGTAAACCCATGATTCAACATACTTATGAGCGGGCCATGCAAAGCTGTGCTGAAGAAGTTTTAATTGCTACGGATGATCAGCGTATTGCGGATACTATTGTAAAATTTACTGACAGTGTTGTACTGACTTCCCCAGATCACGCTTCCGGAACAGAGCGCCTGGCCGAGGTGGTGGAACAGCAGCAATGGGATGAGCAAACCATTATTGTTAATGTTCAGGGCGATGAACCGCTGGTGTCTCCAGGACATATTGAGCTGGTGGCCGCTGCACTGAATGAAAATCCTCAGGCCGGTATGGCAACTTTAGCAACCCCCCTGGAACTGGATGCTGAAGTATTTGATCCCAATATAGTTAAAGTCGTTATGGATGTGCAGGGCAATGCCCTGTATTTTTCCAGGGCAGCTATTCCCTGGGATCGTGATTCCTTTTCAAATGAAATGGCTCATACCCTGACAGAATTGCCTCACAACACTCAGTTTAAGGCGTCGGGCTGGTTCCGTCATATTGGCATGTATGCCTATCGTGCAGGTACTTTAAAGCGGTATATGGATATGACACCCTGCATACTGGAACAGACTGAATCCCTGGAACAATTACGCATTCTCTACCATGGCATAAAAATTCATGTTGCCATTGTGCATGATCAGCCGGGCCATGGGGTTGATGTAGAAGCGGATATCGCCAAAGTAGAACAATTTTTAAAACAATAACCAGGCATTTATGCCCTCTCCCTCCGGGAGAGGGCCAGGGTGAGGGCCAAACCATGACAAATACCAATCCAGACTCCTCCATACTATCCATCGCCAAAGAATCCCTGACCGAACAGGCCAAAGCCCTGGTACGCATGGCTGATGAACTGGGGGAGGAGTTTGAAAAAGCTGTTCAGCTGATATTACAGACTAAAGGCAGAGTGGTGGTCTGCGGTATGGGCAAGTCCGGCCTGGTGGGCAAGAAAATGATGGCCACTTTTGCCTCCACAGGAACGCCCAGCTTTTTTATGCATCCTGCAGAAGCTTTTCATGGCGATTTAGGTATGCTGGCCAGGGAGGATCTGTTGATCCTGATTTCCTATAGCGGGGAAACCGATGAAATACTCAATCTGTTACCCTCAATTAAACATTTTGGAAATAAAATTATTTCAATTGTGGGCAATAACCAGTCAACCATGGCAAAGCATTCGGATATAGTGCTTAATGTCAGGGTAGAAAAAGAAGTCTGCCCCAATAACCTGGCACCAACAACTTCCACCCTGGCGACCATGGGAATGGGTGATGCACTGGCGGTTGCTCTGATTAAGGAACGCGGTTTTCAGGCCGCAGATTTCGCCCGTTATCATCCCGGCGGCAGCCTGGGAAGACGTTTATTAACCCGGGTTAAAGACGTGATGCATACCCGTAACCTGCCGGCGGTTCATGCGGATGTGCCGTTAAAGGATGCGGTATTAGCCATCAGTGAAGGCCGGCTGGGGCTGGCGGTTATTGTTGAACAGGGACAGGTAAAGGGAATTGTAACGGATGGGGACTTGCGTCGGGCATTGGTCAACCGGGTGGACATTAATCAGGCGCTGATTGGTGATATTATGACTGAAAACCCTGTTACGATTACCCCGGGTATGATGCTGGTGGATGCAGAAAAACTGATGCTGGAGAAAAAAATTAAGGCCTTAATCGTAGTGGATCAGAATTATCAAATGTCCGGTATTCTGGAAATTTTTGACAGGTAATATACTTTATGTTCAGAATGAGTTTGTTTAAATCAGCTTTAATGCTGACAGTTTTACTCCTGATTCAGACTGTAGTCTCAGTCAGTTCAGCACAGACCCTGGTGCAAACCATTAAACAGGTTAAGCCTGCAGTGGTCGGTGTGGGCAGCTATCTTTCAACCCGACGTCCTCCTTCTCAGTATTTAGGTACGGGTTTTGTTGTTGGTGATGGCTATCATGTTATTACTAATCATCATGTTGTTGATAAAAGCCGGAAGAATAAAGAGCAGCTGGGAATTTTCTACCGTGTAAAGAAACAGGTAAAATTTCGCAAGGTCAGAATTCTGGCTAAAGATAAAATGCATGATCTGGCCTTGCTGCGTATAGAAGGTACAAAACTGCCGGTTATGAAAATAGAGTCCAGTAGAACAGCCAGTGAAGGCGAAGAAATTGCTTTTACAGGATTCCCCATCGGTGCAGTGCTTGGACTGTATCCTGTTACCCACAGAGGTATAGTGTCTGCTCTTTCACCGGTTGTCATTCCGGCACCCAGCTCCTCTACGCTGTCAGTAAAAATGATCAAACGCCTGCGCAATCCCTACTGGGTTTACCAGCTGGATGCCACGGCCTATCCCGGTAACAGCGGCAGCCCGATGTACTCGGTTAAAACCGGCAGGGTACTGGGGGTGATTAATAAGGTTTTTGTCAAGGAAACCAAGGAAAGCGTGATCCAGAAACCCAGCGGCATAACCTATGCCATACCATCGAAATATATTATTAAACTATTGAAAGATAATAAAATTCGTTACTAAGCTCATTGCTAAATAATGTGCGTCTAATTATCCCCTCTCCCTCCGGGAGCGCCCCCCTCATCCTGACCTTCTCCCAGAGGGAGAAGGAACCAATGGGCGATTACTCCTTAGGCAGCTGAACATTAAATAAACAGCCAGAAAAAAAGTGTCATTATTTTTCATTAATTGGCTTGACAGATAACCCAAATTAACCAATAATAGCGCACTTTCTAAGGTTGTGGAGGGGTTCCCGAGTGGCCAAAGGGGGCAGACTGTAAATCTGCTGGCTCTGCCTTCGGAGGTTCGAATCCTCCCCCCTCCACCATAATTTTCAAAAAACGCTGACTTCGAACTAACCAGCTTGTATTTTTTAGACGAAAATGCAGGGGGTAGTGAAAAAAAGTAGCGTTTTTTTTTACTTTAAAAACTGACCTGTTTTAAAATAAATTGTTAATAAAAACAGTTTGTTATAAAAAAGTTTTCAAAGCGGTTTTTAAAGTTTGCAAAGCGGCTTTTAAAGAAAGTTTTGCGGGTATGGTACAATGGTAGAACCTCAGCCTTCCAAGCTGATGATGCGGGTTCGATTCCCGCTACCCGCTCCATATTTGTATTTGTGCAGGCGTTTTTTTATATATGTTCTATATAATTGCCCGCTGTAAATGTAGATAAGAGTAATGCCCATGTAGCTCAGGGGTAGAGCGCATCCTTGGTAAGGATGAGGTCGCCAGTTCAATTCTGGCCATGGGCTCCAGATAATCAACCTGTTTATTTAACTAGCAAAAATTGGGGTCGAGTGATGTCCAAGGAAAAATTCGAACGTACAAAACCACATGTAAACGTTGGTACAATTGGCCACGTTGACCATGGTAAAACCACATTAACCGCAGCCATGACCAAGTGTATGGCCGAAAAGCACGGCGGTGAAGCCAGAGCTTTTGATCAGATTGACTCTGCGCCGGAAG
>JALUZF010000179.1 GCA_027012135.1 Gammaproteobacteria bacterium | reverse complement strand
GAATTTAGTAAAAACAGTAGAAAATAGACACCCATAAAATATGAACTTATATTAAACAGATATAAGCCAGCATCAAGTAAAAAAAAAGCCATTTAAAACCACAAATTTGTCGTTATTTTTAAATAACTTTTCTCAATGATAAAAAATTGCAGTAAATAAATAGAAATATTCTGGATGCTGGACAGAGGGTAGCCTGCATGATTGATTATGCAGATATTGGAAATAGGATAGGATAATACAACTTTAGTTTAAATCGGAACAGGACAGGGTTGTTTTAGCTTAAACAATTTTCTGCAGACATTAATGCCCCGAACCCAGTGTCTGTTCTGTTTCTGGCATAGTGATTTTAATTGCTGTTCTGGACCGATAAAGGAATAAAAGCCTATGGAGAATCCCTGAACAGTATTCATCCAGGTTTGTTCATCCAGTTGTAATTTTTGCAGTATGGATGGTGTTGTGGGTTTGATATAGCCTCGTTTATCTTCCCGGATTATTCGACCGGTCCAGTCAGCCAATTCAAGATAGTCCGTAAGTGTAAAGGCAATACCGTTTTCTTTAAGTGAACTACCGATAAAGGCTGAAAGTTTAATGGTCGGGGTTTGTTGTGATAAGGGTTGGGATGATTGTCTGGTTGTTTCAGTCAGTGTTCCTATACGTTGTTTAATGGATGTGTAGTTCGATTGTTCCAGGGTATCGCACAGGCCAGCTCTGATAGGGTTTAAATCGACATAGACCATACAGCTAAGAATAGCCTGTTCATCCAGCAGAGCCTGGCTTTTAAAGCGGCCTTCCCAGAACCGGCCAGTACACTGGTCTTCAGCATTGGCTTTACGGGCGATATACTCATTAAGGCAGCGCATAAACCAGCTGATGTCCATTAAGCGTTCTCTGAACAGGTTAATGGTTTTCCGGGCTTTGTTCTGCTCAGCTTCAGACTGGCATTGGCCATTAAGATAGCGTTCCACCAGTACCGGCAGGGAAAACAGTTGTTCCCAGCGTTGTATCACCTCTTTATTTGACCAGCTTTGGGCAAGAGGTGCATTAATTTTCAGTACAGTATGACAGTGATTGGACATAACCGCATAGGCACAGACCTCAATGGCAAAGGTGTTTGCTAATAGAGTCAGTCGTTCAACAATCCATTGTTTACGATGGCTGTAATCCTTCTGAGTAGCACTGTCAGTACCACAGAGGAAAGTACGTCTGACACAGCGGGAGATGCAATGATAAAAGGGGGTGTCAGAAAGGCTGATTTGCTGTTTTCTTGGGGTTGGCATTTGATTAACTCCTTTTAACCTGCTTTACCAGTTGGTTTTATAAAGTATGCAACATATTTGTACAATAATCAAATAATATAGATAAATTATGGCTGTCCAATAATAAACAGTCCAATAATAAACAGTTAATAGTCCTTGATATATCACAAAAGAAAGGTATATACTTTGGTATATTAAAGTATTGAAGTAAAACAGGAGGTTGAATGAAACATACAGCAAAATTATTTATGAATGGTCGTAGCCAGGCAGTACGTTTGCCAGTTAACTATCGATTCGATTGTGATGAGGTTTATATTCGCAAAGATCCAGAAACCGGTGATGTAATCATTTCAAAAAAGCCAGGTAACTGGGAAGATTTTTTTAAAATGATGGAGTCTGTTGACGTTCCTGAGGATTTTATGGCCGAAAGGGATAATGAAGTTATTGAGGACAGGGACTTATTCTAATGGATGATAAGCGTTATATGCTTGATACTAATACGGCCAGCTATATCATTAAGGGTGAACCAGTAGCAATCAGAGAGCATTTGCTCAAAGTACCTATGGCTAATGTCTGCATTTCAGCTATCACGGAAGCAGAGTTATTACGTGGCGTTGCCAAAAAACCGGAAGCGAAGCGATTGGCTGTCGTAGTTAAAGAATTTCTTCTTAGAGTTGATATTTTACCGTGGGACTCTGATGCAGCAGAAGCTTACGCCAATCTGAGAACAGCCTGTGAAAATGAAGGCAAGCCACTGGGTGCTATGGATATGTTAATAGCAGCGCACTCTGTTGCGGCTGAAACTGTCTTGATCACTAATGATAAAGCATTCTATAACGTCCAACATTTTTTAAAGCTTGAAGACTGGACCAAACCAATAGAACACTAACTATAATTATGTTCATAAAGTTCATGGACTTTTGTTTCAATCCACTGTTCAGCTTGTTTATTAATTTCCTTGGTTTTAAGTCCCTGGGTTTTAATAATCGGGCCAATAACCATTTTTATAGTCCCCGGTTTTTTTAATAATTGTCCCTTGGGCCAGAATTCCCCGGCGTTATGGGCAATCGGTAGCACATCAAAACCGGAGGCACTGGCCAGCATGGCGCCGCCGATTTTATAACTTTCCTTCTGTCCCGGACGGGTACGGGTGCCTTCCGGGAAAATTATTACCCAGTGACCTTCCTGCAGGCGTTTAGTACCATCAGTTACAATTTTTTTCAGAGCTTTTTTACCGCTTTTTCTGTCAATAGCAATGGATTTCATGGAGGCCAGAGTCCAGCCGAAAAACGGGACCCATAATAATTCCCGTTTCAGGATCCACACTTCAGGAATAAACAGGAGCTGCAGAGCCATGGTTTCCCAGGTGGACTGGTGTTTGCAGAAAATAATACAGGGTTTCTCCGGAATATTTTCCTGCCCGCTGATTTCATATTTTAAATTGCAGATCACTCCCAGCATAAACAGGGTAAATCTTGACCAGAGGGCAATCAGTCTGGAACGGTATTTATAGGGTACTGGATAGGCCAGCAGGAAAATGAGGGTGGCAATGGGGATGGAGATCCACATAAAGATCAGAAATATAATGGAACGTATATAAGCCATAGCAGAACCTTTATCGAGATGCTCAGGATTTATTTTTCAGAAAATGCTCAGTAAAGTCAGCCAGATCATTATAAACCGGAACAGACTGGTATTGAGTTAAATGTTCATCGGCTATTTTTTTCAGACTGCGTATGCCCTTTCCGGTTTTGACCAGGGCGGTTTTTGTACCGGCTGTTATACCGGCATCCAGATCCCTTAGAGAATCGCCAACCACATAAACTTCTGACAGCTCATCCGCTGAAATCTGGTAGTCTTGTGCAATTTGCTGGATCATACCGGGCAGGGGTTTTCGACAGTTGCAGCCATCATCCGGCCCATGCGGGCAGAAATAAAAGGCTTCAATTTTTGCGCCCAGAGGTTCTAATAAGTGCTGAAGTTTATTATGCATGGCATGCAGGGTATCCAGGCTGAACAGCTTGCGATAGATACCGGATTGATTGGTCGCCACAATGACTTTATACCCGGCTTTATACAGTCGGGCAATGGCCTGCAGGCTGCCCGGCAGGGGGATAAATTCATCTTCGGACTTAATAAACTGATCCGAATCCTGATTGATCACCCCGTCCCGATCCAGAATAATAAGCTGAGTCATAAGCGGATTAGAGTCAGGTTTAAACCTGTAACAAGGACAGATCAGCGACCTGCATAAACTGGCTGTGCAGCTGGTTTAACAGGGCAATACGATTATTTTTCAGGGCTTCATCATCCACCATAACCATAACATCATCAAAGAAGGTATCGACTACCTCCCGTAAAGTGGACAGTTCGGTTAAGGCTTCAGTATAGGCCGCCTGTGCCAGCAGTGGGCTGATTTTATCAATGACCTCTGTTAACTGCTGTGCAAGATTTTTTTCTGCTTTTTCCTTTAACAGCTCATCATTGATCTGAGCAGGCAGGTCAGTTTTAATTTTCTTTAGAATATTGGTAATACGCTTATTGGCCGCCGCCAGGGACTCGGCAGCATCCAGCTTTTTAAACTGGTTGACGGCTTCAATACGCTGGGCAAAGTCATAGGGCTGTGCCGGTCTGATGGCGACTACTGCATCAAAAACATCGGTGCTTATGCCCTGATCGGCAAAATATCCCTTAAGGCGATCCAGCATAAACTGATAAACCGGTTCAATGGCATTTTCTGCTTTAATTTCTGCAGGAAATAATCCGGCCGATTCTGCCAGCAACTGTGGAATATCCAGAACCAGTTTATTTTCAATAATAGTACGCAGTAAGCCCAGGGCGGCACGTCGCAGGGCAAAAGGGTCTTTATCCCCGCTGGGGATCTGACCCAGGGCAAAGATACCCATTAAGGTATCAATACGTTCAGCGATGGACAGTACCTGACCAGTAGCCGATGCCGGAGTCTGATCACCGGCAAAACGGGGCATATACTGCTCATCCAGGGCAATGGCTACTGCCCTGTCTTCACCGTCATTAAGCGCATAGTAGCGTCCCATAATGCCCTGTAAATCAGGGAACTCATTGACCATTTCAGTCATCAGGTCGCATTTGGCCAGTTGGGCTGCCCGTCTGGCATGGCTGCTGCTGGTATTTAGCCGTTTGGCAATGCTGCCGGCCAGTTCTCTGACCCGCAGGGTTTTATCATAAACAGTTCCCAGTTTATTTTGAAAGACAACGGTTTTTAACCGTTCCAGCTGAGTTTCCAGAGGCTGCTTTTTATCCTGATTCCAGAAAAAACTGGCATCAGAAAGACGCGGCCGGATAACCCGTTCATTACCTTCCTTGATTTGTTTGGGATCGCTGCTTTCAATATTGCTGATGGTAATAAAATTAGGCATCAGCTTATTGTCTTTATCCACCAGATGAAAGTATTTCTGATGTTTTTTCATAGCAGAAATCAAAGCTTCTGGCGGTACCTCCAGAAAATGCGCTTCAAAGTCTCCAATAATAGCCTTTGGCCATTCAATCATACTGGTGACTTCATCTAGCAGTTCAGGATCAACTACGGCAGTACCCTCAGCCAGTACGGCAATATCCATAATCTGCTGATGGATGATTTGCTGGCGTTTATCAAAATCCGCAATCACCCTGCCCTGCTGTTCCAGAACGGTTTCATAATCAGCAGCGCTGTCCAGGGTAATGACCTGAGGATGATGGAAACGATGGCCACGGGTTTTATTGGAAGATGTCACGCTTAATATGTCGGCCTGAATCACCTGTTCGCCAAATAAAATAACGGCCCAGTGAACAGGCCGGACAAACATGGCGTCCAGATCGGCCCAGTGCATGCGTTTGGGGATGGGTAACTTATCCAGTGCGGTCTGAAAAATAGCCGGGATCAGTTCTTCTGCTGCCTTGCCTTTTTCTTCAATAGTATAGGCCAGCCAGGCACCCTTGTCGGTTTCCAGCCTGGATAACTCCTCAACGGTTACACTGCAGGAGCCGGCAAAGCCTATGGCCGCTTTAGTTGGACAGCCTTCATCATCAAAGGCGGCCTGCAGTGCAGGACCACGACGTTCAATGGCTTTATCCGGCTGGGTAGTAGCCAGGTTTTTTACCAGTACTGCCAGACGTCTTGGGGTGGCATAGGTTTTAATTTCATCGTACCTGAGTCCGGCTTTATCCAGTCCCTCGGCAATTCCGTTGCAAAAAGACTGTGCCAGTCCCTTTAGAGCTTTAGGAGGCAGCTCTTCCGTACCAAGTTCAAGTAATAAGTCTTTACTGTCTGACATGTTTTAAATCCGATTTATATTCTGTATGTTCTTATACATATTTCCTCTCCCTTTGGGAGAAAAAGAAATCTGTTAAGTATTCTGTACCATTGGAAAACCCAGTGCCTCACGCCGATCATAGTAGGCCTGGGCAACAGCTCTGGCCAGCCCGCGGACCCGGCCGATAAAGCGGGCACGTTCAGTGACCGAAATAGCATGGCGGGCATCCAGCAGGTTAAAGGCGTGGGAGGCCTTAATCATCATTTCATAAGCAGGTAACGGCAGGCCGACTTCTATCAGACGCTTACTTTCTGTTTCCAGGTGATCAAACTGCTGAAACAGATTGTCCACCGGAGCCTGTTCAAAATTATAAGCGGACATTTCCACTTCATTCTGGTGAAATACATCACCATAAGTGACTTTACCCAGTGGACCGTCTGTCCAGACCAGATCATAAATACTTTCCACACCCTGCAGGTACATAGCAATCCGTTCCAGGCCATAGGTGATTTCACCTGTTACCGGTTTGCAGTCCAGGCCGCCGACCTGCTGGAAATAGGTAAACTGGGTGACTTCCATACCATTAAGCCAGACTTCCCAGCCCAGACCCCAGGCACCCAGGGTAGGTGATTCCCAGTTGTCTTCTACAAAACGGATATCGTGTACCAGCGGATCAATGCCGAGCATTTTCAGAGAACCCAGATACAGCTCCTGAATATCCAGTGGGGATGGTTTAATGACTACCTGAAACTGATAATAATGCTGCAGACGATTGGGGTTTTCACCATACCGGCCATCGGTAGGGCGGCGGCAGGGCTGAACATAGGCCGCACTCCAGGGCTCCGGTCCAATGGCTCGTAGAAAAGTGGCCGGGTGAAAAGTACCGGCGCCCATTTCCATATCATAGGGTTGTTGCAGCACACAGCCTTTTTCGGCCCAATAGGTTTGCAGGGCGAGGATCAGTCCCTGAAATGTGGACACATCAAGGGTATTGGAGGCATTACTGATATTTGAGCTACTCTCTGACATTATATTATCTGATTTATTTAGGTTTAAGGGTATCTAAAAGGCCGTAATTATACCTTAAAGCACCTGTCAGATCGTTATTTTGCCTGAAATTGATACTATTTTTATGGATTTAGGTCCTGTTCACTATCCAGACAGACCGTCTTACTATAATAGAAATTGTCCGTCTGTTACTGTGGAATACACCTATATTGTTTTTTACAGACTTTATGTTAACCTCAGGGCCGGATCATACTTTGATTAAAATATGTTCAATATGCAAAAATAATACATTTAGAGACACTGAATATCTATTGACCGTGCTTCTTGATGAAGTTTCGGCAGCAGGGACAATAAATTGCTCCTGCATTTATTGCATTCCCGCCTTCCATGGCGGTCATGCTGCCGAAAAGCCTCCATGGATGCGCTCTTTATTATAAGAGAAAGGCGTCTTCAGCAAGGAGTGTGGTCAATGGATACGGTATTTGCGTCTAAATGAGAATTATTAAAAGTATGCTCCCGCCCTGATGTTAACCTAAATTAACTACCGGCTAAAAGCACAAAAAATATCGATAACTAGAACGAAAAGGACTCAAAAATAATGAAACTGATACAGGCAATACTTTTTATCCTGATACTGGCTTTAAGCAGCCTGGTTATGGCGCAGCCGCCAAACATAGATGGCTTAATTATTAAGCCCAGTGCTTACAGCGTTCCCGAAACTCTGGATCGACTGGAGCAGATCCTGTTAAAGAAAGGATTGACTATTTTTACCCGTATTAATCATACTAAAGGGGCTAAAAAAGTGGGTTTAACCATGACGGAAACAGAATTACTGATTTTCGGCAATCCTAAAACCGGTACCCTGCTGATGCAGAGCTCACCTACTACGGCCATTGACCTGCCGCTTAAAGCCATGGCCTGGAAAGATGCTGATGGTAAAGTATGGCTGGCTTATAATACCCCGTTTTATATTGCCAGACGTCATGGTATTAAGGACAGAGATAATATTCTGAAAAAAATTTCCGGTGCCTTAGACAAGTTTACGGACTATGCTACGAAAGCCCCTGAATCCTAATCCCTGTCCTTGCAAATAAAGACTAATTAAATCAGTCAGGATTTACTGCCGGCTTTTTTGTTATAATCCCTGCTTTTAAACAAATTGAAGTAGTGTGATGAAACAGCAACGTAAAGCCGTAGCGCTGATATCCGGCGGACTGGATTCCATGCTGGCGGTAAAAGTGATTCAGGAACAGGGGATCCATGTCGAAGGGATTAATTTCTTTACCGGTTTCTGTGTGGAAGGTCATACCCATGCGGTCAGGAAAAAGCACCAGGACAAGCAGAAGCGTAATAATGCCCTGTGGGTGGCTGAACAGCTGGGTATTAAACTGCATATTGTGGATGTGGTGGAAGAATACAAGGATATTCTGCTTAACCCGGCACACGGCTACGGTAAAAATGTCAATCCCTGCCTGGACTGTAAAACCTTTATGGTTAAAAAAGCGGTGCAGTGGATTAAGGAACATGATTTTGACTTTATTGTTACCGGTGAGGTGGTGGGTCAGCGACCTATGTCACAGCGCCGGGAAACTATGCCGGTGGTGGCCAGAGAGTCCGGTGGTAATGATCTTTTAGTTCGGCCCTTAAGTGCAAAACAATTACCCGAAACCCTGCCGGAACGTGAAGGCTGGCTGGATCGGGAAAAGCTGTATGATTTCAACGGCCGTACCCGCAAACCCCAGATGGCTCTGGCAGCAAAATTCGGTTTTAAGGATTATGCCCAGCCCGCTGGCGGCTGCTGTATGCTCACTGATGAAAATTATGCCGTTAAATTACAGGATATGTGGCACCACCGTCCCAGCCGTGATTATGAGCTGGATGACATAATTATGCTCAAAATGGGGCGGCATTTTAGGCTGGCACCTCATCTGAAACTGATTATCGGTCGTGAAGAAGGTGAAAACCGTTTTATGCAGGGCTACAAGAACCAGTTTATGTCCATCTATCCCACCAGCCATCCTGGTGCCCTGTGCCTGGTGGACGGAGAGTTCAAATCTGATGAGGAACGTGACCAGGCCCTGGCGCTGGTGGCACGTTATAGTCAGGGGAAAAATGATCCACAGGTTAACCTGGTCATTCGCCAGAGTACGGGTGAGGAACAGGAATACAGTATCAGCCCCATGTTGCCTGATAATATCAATAAGGACTGGCTGATATGAGTGCCGATCAGCATAAAGAACCCTATTATGTCGATGCCCGTCGATTATTGTGTCCTCTACCGGTGATTAGAGCTCAGGATGCGGTGGCTAAACTGAGCACTGGCGACAGAGTAGTGGTAACCAGTACTGATCCTGGTGCTAAAGCAGATATTCCTGCGTGGTGTCGAATTAATGGACATGAGGTTCTGGATATCGTTGAGCAGGATAATGAGATTATTATTACTGTACAGGTTAATCATGGGCAGTGAACTAAAGCCTGAAATAACCTTAAAATAAAAAAATGCCAGAAATTTTATATTAACTATTGATAATATTAGTTAGATCTAATATACTATTAACCAAGTTGAAGGAAAATAATAAAATCAACGTGAAACACATTAACCGGATAAGAGTTTTTTGTCCGAATCAATAATTTAAGATTAAACAAATACTGGAGAGTATAAAATGAAAAAATTAATTATTGCTGCTGCTATTGCAACTTCTGTTGTATCTATGACTGCAAACGCCTGGTGGGGAGATGACAGCAACTCCAATACTAACTTTAACGGTTATGGTCAGAATAACTGGAACAATAATGCATATGGCAACGGCTATGGCAGTGGTTGGGGTGATGGTAGCATGGACAGCGACATGGACGGTGATGTAGAAATCACTATTAAAGCCCGTGGTCGTGGTCGTGGTAAAGGTAACACCCGTGGTTCCGCTTATGGTAATGGTTATAGCAACTACAATGGCTACAACAATATGAACAGCCGTTTTGATGGTTATAACACTTATGCTAACGAACCTTATCGTTATGGTGGTTATGGTTATGCTCCACGTCCATACCCAGCACCAGCACCAGTAGCACCTCAGGCTGCTCCTGCTAAGCCTGCTGCTCCTGCCGCTAAGTAAAGCGTCTGTAGTAACAGACTAAAAAACCCCGTTCTGATTAAGTTCAGAACGGGGTTTTTTGTTTTTAGCCCTGATTTTAGTTCCAGTTTGGTGCAAAAAAGCCTGTAATACTCTATAAGCAATAGTCAGTCCTGCAAACTCCCCTGTTACACCGCTAAAAACAATTCAAATTCAGCAGTCTATAAATTATGGTATAAATTTTGCTTTTTGTAGATTTGTAGAAATGTTATTCAGGTATATGAGAACCTGAACTGCTCTGTAACAATTTACTGGCTGAAGCCTGTTGAGATTTTTATAAAATTTAAAAAATTGGCTTTTTTAACGTTTCAACGTAAAATTCCATTTTTTATCTAGATTAAGTAATATGTCTGAAACCAATGAGCAAGCTGATACACAGTCAAATAAGGCCGATGAACGCTATCGCCTGACCAGTAAAGTTACCATTGTTGGCGCTATTGTTAATTTTGTCCTGGCCATTTTTAAAATAATTATTGGTCTTATCGGGCATTCCCATGCTCTGGTTGTGGACGGTATTCATTCATTTTCGGATTTGCTTAGTGACGGCCTGGTCGTCTGGGCAGCCCGGCAGGGTAATCAACTGCCGGATGAAGATCACCCTTATGGACACGCGCGTATTGAAACGGCCTTTGCTGCAGTTCTGGGCGGCGTATTAATTACGGTGGGCATTGGTATTATTATTGATGCCACCAACCGGCTGGCTTCAGGCGATATTCCGGTACCGGAAACTATGACCATCTGGGTGGCTCTGTTATCGGTGCTTTCCAAAGAAGCCCTGTACCGTTATACACTGGTTTATGCGAATCGTTTAAATTCTTCGCTGCTCAAAGCTAATGCCTGGCACCATCGTAGTGATGCCATATCATCGATTGTAGTATTAATCGGTATTGCCGGCAGTATTGCTGGTCTGCCCTATCTGGATGCGGCTGCTGCCGTGATAGTATCCATGATGATAGCTAAAATCGGCTGGGATATTGCGAAGGAAAGTATTGAAGAGCTGGTGGATAAGGGACTGGATCCTGATAAGGTGCAGTCTATCCGTCGGCATATATCCGCCATACCCGGTGTTTCTCAGATGCATATGCTGAGAACCCGGCAAATGGGAGCGGAAGCTCTGCTCGATGTCCATGTGGAAGTGGCACCGATTTTGAGTGTTTCTGAAGGTCATCGCATCAGTGATGAAGTCAGCAAAGAATTAACCCGGCAGTTTCCGGATATTGCTCAGGTGCTGGTGCATATTGATCCGGAAAATGATGAAGAACAATCCAGTTCTTCAGATTTGCCGCTGAGAAAAGATATATTGACTGACCTGGATCAGTGTTGGGCAGATATTGAGCAGTCAAAATCAATAGAAGAAGTGACACTACATTATCTTGATGGTAAGGTAAGTGTTCAAATAATACTGCCATTATCAATATTATCCGGTAATGTAAATGCTGGTCAGTTAAGACAGCAGTTTGTAGATTCAGTAAAAACGCTGGACTATATCAATAAAGTAGAAGTACTTTACCGTTAAATGCACTTTTATAGTGCAATTCCTGTATTTTGGCATCCTTTGTGGTGCATACGTAATGAATTGACGGTATTTTGCAACTTAATATGAGTTTTAAAAATAACCCTGTTTCAGGGAATGTGTTTAACCAATAACCTGGAGACAAAGAATGTCCGATGTTTTAAAGATGATTGAAGAAAACGGTGTCAAATTTGTTGATTTCCGTTTCACCGATACCCATGGTAAAGAGCAGCACGTCAGTGTTCCTGCTAAAACTGTAGAGGCCAGCACATTTGAAGATGGTAAAATGTTTGATGGTTCTTCTATTTCCGGCTGGAAAGGTATTAATGATTCAGACATGATTTTAATGCCTGATCAGAGTACAGCGGTAATGGACCCTTTTACTGACGAGCCGACTTTAATTATTACCTGCGATATCGTTGAACCTTCAACCATGCAGGGCTATGAGCGTGATCCACGTTCTGTTGCCCGTCGTGCTATTGAACACCTGAGATCAACCGGTATCGGTGATCAGGCTTATTTTGGTCCTGAGCCAGAATTCTTTATCCTTGACGATGTTCGTTGGGGTTCAGACATGAGCGGTACTTTTGTAAAAGTTGACTCTGAAGAATCTGAATGGAACTCTGAAAAAGTTTATACTGATGGTAATATGGGTCACCGTCCTGGTGTCAAAGGCGGTTATTTTCCAGTACCTCCAGTAGATTCTCTGCATGATATTCGTTCTCAAATGTGTCTGACATTGGAAGAAATGGGTCAGGAAGTTGAAGTACATCACCACGAAGTTGCAACTGCAGGTCAGTGTGAAATCGGTGTTAGATTTAACACGCTGATTGAAAAGGCAGACGAAGTACAGCAGCTGAAATATGTTGTACATAATGTTGCTCATGCCTATGGTAAAACAGCTACCTTTATGCCCAAGCCAATTGTTGGTGATAATGGTTCCGGTATGCACGTTCACCAGTCTATCTTTAAAGATGGTGAAAACCTGTTCTCCGGCGACGGCTATGCCGGACTGTCTGAGACTGCACTGTACTACATCGGTGGTATTATCAAGCATGCCCGTGCTCTGAACGCTTTCACTAACTCCTCAACCAACAGCTATAAGCGTCTGGTTCCAGGATTTGAAGCACCAGTCATGCTGGCTTACTCTGCACGTAACCGTTCTGCTTCTATTCGTATCCCTTATGAGTCTAATCCTAAAGGTCGTCGTGTTGAAGTTCGCTTCCCTGATCCAACAGCCAACCCATACCTGGCTTTCTCAGCCATGCTGATGGCCGGCCTTGATGGTATTCAGAACAAGATCCATCCTGGTGATGCTATGGACAAGGACTTATATGATCTGCCAGCAGAAGAAGCCGCTGAAATCCCAACAGTAGCCAGCTCTCTGGATCAGGCTTTAGAAGCCCTGGAAAATGATATGGACTTCCTGATGGCCGGTGGTGTATTCCCCGAAGACATGATCAGAGCCTTTATTGATCTGAAGATGGAAGAAGTGACTCGTTTACGTATGACTACTCACCCTGTTGAGTTTGATATGTACTACAGCTGCTAATAGCAGGTTTCAGTTGGGTCACAGGTTATGCCGGTAAGGCTGAACTGAAAAGCGAGTTAAAAAGCCCTGAATACCCTTGGGTATTCAGGGCTTTTTTTGTGCATTGAAATGTTCTGGTAAGCCTGCACTTTATTAGTGCATAATAGCAGGAACACGGTGTTATTTATAATGGGGAATGACAACATTCAAAAATGAATAAGGTTTAATAAACAGCAGGTTAAACTATAAAAACCTGAAATTAACAACAAAACAGCTTAATTACAGGAGAATTTCATTTGTGGATCAATTTTTGCTTAATCACTGTAATAATGAATAAACGGAGATTTTATTAAATTACCCGTTTATCTTATGTCACCCAATGAGACATGATGTCAAAACACCTATGATAAGTTACTCAACAGACAATATACTGGATAATCTCAATACAGCTATCGTGCTTCTGGATAGTAGTCTGAAGGTACAGTTTATTAATCCTGCAGCCGAAATGCTGCTGGGTGTCAGCTCTAATAAAATCAATTCCAGAAGTATAAGCAAACTTATAGAAGATCCTGAATTACAGGCCTCAATTCAGGAGACCCTGGACAGTAATCATCCTTTTACTCAGCGGGAGAAAAACCTGCAGTTACAGGATTATTCTGTGGTAGTGGATGTTACGGTTCAGCCAATATATTCGGACCATAATGAAAAGCAGTTGTTAATAGAATTTAATCAGCTGGATCGGCACCTGCGTATTACCCGTGAAGAAAACCTGCTTGCTCAGCATGAAACCGTCAGAGCCCTGTTACGCAGTATGGCACACGAAGTGAAAAATCCACTGGGCGGTATTCGTGGTGCAGCACAATTACTGGAGCGGGAACTTAATGATGAAGAGCTGACCGAATATACCCAGGTGATTATTGAAGAAGCCGACCGATTAAAAAAACTGGTGGATCGAATGTTGGGTCCTAATGCTCTGCCGAACCGCACTATGGTCAATATTCATTCAGTTACAGAACGGGTTCGCAGCCTGCTTAAAGCAGATAAAATACACGATGTACATATCTTTTTTGACTATGATCCCAGTATTCCAGAAATAGAATTTGATCCGGAACATCTGATCCAGGCGGTTTTAAATATTGTCCGTAATGCTGCTCAGGCGTTATCTGAACAGGAAGATACAGTGGATAAAAATGGCCAGGAAAAAGAGAAAAAAATCACCATCCGCACCCGAATTATGCGCCATTTTAATATCGGCCAGAAATACTACAAACTGGTGGCCAGGATGGACATTATTGATAATGGACCGGGTATTTCCAGACAGATGCAGGAGCGGATATTTATGCCTCTGATCACCGGACGTGCTGAAGGTACCGGTCTGGGACTGTCCATTGCCCAGTCACTGATCAGCCAGAATGGCGGTCTGATAGAATGCCAGAGCCGTCCGGGTAAAACCGTATTCAGTCTGCTGTTACCAATCAAAAATTAGAAAAGACTTAATGAAAAGAATATCAAATGCATAGAATATATATTATCTGGAGTGCACTATGAGCACACAAGAAATTGTCTGGGTTATTGATGATGATCGTTCCATCCGCTGGGTGCTGGAAAAAGCCTTTAAACAGACCAACTTTGAAGTAGAGAGTTTTGAAAATGCTGAATCTGTACTGTCGGCCCTGAAGAAAGCCCAGCCCGACTGCATTATTACCGATATCCGCATGCCGGGTATGGATGGTTTTGGCCTGCTGGAGCAGCTGAAAAAAAATTATAAAGATATTCCCGTTATTATTATGACGGCCCATTCCGATCTGGACAGTGCAGTCTCGGCCTATGAAGGTGGTGCCTTTGAATACCTGCCCAAACCTTTTGACGTTGATGAAGCTGTAGAACTGGTGCAGCGGGCGCTGAGTTTAAGAAAGTCAGAAAAAGCCCGAAAACTGGATGCCAAACTCATTAATGAAACCTCAGAAATTATTGGTGAAGCCGCATCCATGCAGGAAGTTTTCCGTGCCATAGGCAGGCTGTCCCGATCCAATATTACCGTTATGATTAATGGTGAGTCTGGTACCGGTAAAGAACTGGTGGCAAAAGCTCTGCACCGCCACAGTCCCCGTTCGGACAAGCCCTTTATTGCTCTTAATACTGCTGCCATTCCTAAAGACCTGCTGGAATCAGAGCTGTTTGGTCATGAACGCGGTGCTTTTACCGGTGCTCAGTCCCAGCGGGTTGGACGTTTTGAACAGGCTGACGGCGGTACTCTGTTTCTGGATGAAATTGGGGACATGCCGGCAGAATTGCAGACCAGACTATTAAGAGTGCTGGCGGATGGAGAATTTTACCGGGTCGGCGGCCGGGAACCGGTCAAGGTGGATGTGCGGATTATTGCTGCAACTCATCAGAACCTGGATAAACGGGTACAGGAAGGCCTGTTCCGTGAGGATCTGTTTCATCGTCTTAATGTGATTCGTATTCATATTCCCACCTTAAGTGAGCGGCAGGAAGATATCCCCCTGCTGGCGGATTATTTTCTTAACCGGGCTGCCCAGGAACTGAATGTAGAAAAGAAAACCCTGGATGCGGAAAGCAAGGTGTTTTTAAGCCGTCAGCCCTGGCCGGGTAATGTCCGTCAGCTGGAAAATGTCTGTCGCTGGCTGACCGTTATGTCTCCGGCCCAGATGGTGCATGTTGAGGATATGCCGCCGGAACTGAAAAGTTCAGAACAGGAAGAAGCGGTTAATAGTAACTGGGAAGCAGCCTTAAGAATGTGGCTGGACTCCAAACTGGCTTCCGGAGCGGAAAATGTCCTGGCGACACTGATACCGGATATGGAACGCATTATGATTGATGTGGCCCTGAAACATACCGGCGGCAGAAAACAGGATGCCGCCCGGCTGCTGGGCTGGGGGCGAAATACCCTGACCCGAAAAATTAAGGAACTGGAAATGGAGTAAGGTTTTAGCTTTTCTCTACTTTAGAGCCAGCTTCAGCAGACTGGTTAATTTTAGAGTTTTTGTTTTTCAGATCAGCCAGCAGAGCATCCATTCCCTTCTGTGAAATAATCTGTTTAAAGGAAGAGCGGTAGGTTGTGACCAGGCTGATCCCTTCAACAGAAACATCGTATACCTGCCATTGCCCGTTTTTGTTACGGTAAAGATCATAATTTACTTTTATCGGATCACCACCATTAGGTGGGTTGATTTGTGAACGGACTGTAGCATATTTACTGTCTAACTTACCTCGAAAAGGTTTGAATTTAATGATATCTTCGTTTAAATCATTTTTCTTAAGATAATCAATAAAGGCGCTGGAATAAAACTTGATAACCAGATTCTTAAACTCTTTAGTAAATTCCTGTTGTTGTTCAGGGGTCGCCTTCCTCCAGTTTTTACCGAGAACCCAGCGGGACATTAATTTGAAATTTACTTTAGGCACCAGGTTTTCACGGATCAACCTGTGTGCTACGTCAGGATCTTTGCGTATAGCGTCGGTATTTTCAATAAAAGCCTTAAGCACGTTCTTTGAGGTTTCTTCCATCAGACGCTGAGGTTCAGGTATATCATTAGCACTCAAAGATGAGCATAAAATTAGACTGATCAAAAGTACAAAAATGGTTCTGGTTCCATGTTTATAAGCTGACATAACATTGCTCCCGCAAGCACAGTGGATTTGTTTATTTAAAATTTTGGGTATTGTATAACGTAATCTAACCTAAAACAGGCAGAAAAAACTGACAAACACAAACCGTGTAATGAATCTTATTCTAAAAACCGACTATTTTCCAATAACGGGCGCACATAAACAAGACAATTAGGGGTATAATAGCCTCTGTTTAATGAATAAATACTCAATGCGCCCTCTTCTGGGCGTAAATAGAAATATGTAAAAGAAGTTGTAAAAAGTGCTGAAAAAACCTGAATTATTATTGCCTGCCGGTACCATTAAAAATATGCGTTATGCTTATGCCTTTGGTGCGGATGCTGTTTATGCTGGTCAGCCGCGTTACAGCCTGAGGGCCAGAAATAACGACTTCACTTATGAAAACATTAAAACCGGCATAGATGAAGCTCATCAACAGGGAAAAAAATTTTTTCTGGCTTCCAATGTTATTCCCCATAATTCCAAGGTAAAAACCTATCTGGATGATATTGCGCCTATTATTGAGCTGCATCCAGATGCACTGATTATGGCTGATCCCGGCCTGATCATGATGGTTAAGGAGCGCTGGCCTGATGTTACTATTCACTTATCGGTTCAGGCCAATACTACTAATTATGCCTCGGTAAAATTCTGGCAGTCCATGGGCGTGGAACGGGTGATCCTGTCCCGGGAGCTGTCGCTGGATGAAATTGAGGAAATCCGTCAGGAATGTCCGGATATGGAGCTGGAGGTTTTTGTACACGGTGCTCTGTGTATCGCCTATTCCGGCCGTTGCCTGCTGTCCGGCTATTTTAATCATCGCGATCCCAATCAGGGTACCTGTACCAATGCCTGCCGCTGGGAATACAAGGTGCATGAAGGGCAGGAAGATATAACGGGAGATGTTCAGCCGCAGAAAATTGATTTTGACCCCTTTGCGGTCATGAATTCTCCTGAAGCATTTCCTGATGATAGTCAGCTTAAGCGCCATCCACTGGCAGACAAGGTGTATCTGATTGAAGAGTCTGAGCGCCCCGGCGAGTATATGCCTATTATTGAAGATGAAAACGGCACTTATATTATGAACTCAAAGGATCTGCGTGCCCTTGAGCATGTTGAGCGCCTGATGCAGATTGGCGTGGATTCCCTTAAAATTGAAGGCCGAACCAAGTCCCATTATTATGCTGCCCGTACCGCCCAGGTCTATCGTCAGGCTATTGATGCTCTGGCCCGGGGTGAAGCGTTTGATATGGAGCTGTATGCCGATCTGAACAGTCTGGCCAACCGGGGCTATACAGATGGTTTTTTCCAGCGTCATCATACCCAGGAATATCAGAATTATATGGACAATCATTCCCGCAGTAAGAGTCAGCAGTTTGTGGGTGAAATCATTGCTTATGATCCGTCTGAACAGACCGCTACAGTGGATGTAAAAAACCGTTTTTCAGTGGGTGATACCCTGGAGCTGATACTGCCGGAGGGTAACCGGCCGTTTACCCTGGAAGCCATTCGCAGCCAGAAGGGTGAAGTCATGGATGTGGCGCCGGGCAGTGGACATATTGTGACGATTCCGGTACCTTACCAGGCCGATCAATACAGTCTGATAGCCCGTAATTTATAGCTTGTCATTAATACTGCAGGAGAGAACCTTGAGCGTATCAACCGTTTATCCGTTTACCCGCAAGCGTCGTATGCGCCGGGATGATTTTTCCCGCCGTCTGATGCGCGAATCACAGCTCAGTGTGGATGATCTGATTTATCCCATGTTTATTCTGGAAGGCCAGGGACAGCGGGAAGCCGTCAATTCTATGCCGGGTGTGGAGCGGGTCAGCATTGACCAGTTACTGCTTGAAGCAAAAGAACTGGTATCGCTGGGTGTTCCGGCGGTGGCTCTGTTTCCGGTTACGCCCCAGAGTGCCAAATCGGATGATGCTCACGAAGCGTATAATCCGGATGGTCTGGCACAACGGGCGGTTAAGGCATTGAAAGATGCTTATCCGGATCTGGGTGTTATTACGGATGTAGCGCTGGACCCCTTTACTTCGCATGGTCAGGATGGCCTGATTGATGACACGGGTTATGTGCTTAATGATGAAACAGTAGAAGTCTTGATCAAGCAGGCGCTGTCCCATGCTGAGGCCGGTGCTGATGTGGTGGCCCCTTCCGATATGATGGACGGGAGAATTGGTGAAATTCGTGATGCTCTGGAAGAAAACGGCCATATTTATACCCGTATTCTGGCTTATTCAGCCAAATATGCCTCCAGCTTTTACGGGCCGTTCCGTGATGCGGTGGGATCGGCGGCTAATCTGGGTAAGGCGGACAAGAGCACTTATCAGATGGACCCCGCCAATAGTGATGAAGCGCTGCATGAGGTGGCTATGGATCTGGAAGAAGGGGCGGATATGGTAATGGTTAAGCCGGGAATGCCTTATCTGGATATTGTGCGCCGGGTCAAGGATGAGTTTGGTGTGCCGACTTATGCCTATCAGGTCAGTGGTGAATATGCCATGACCATGGCGGCGATACAGAATGGCTGGCTGGATGAGCGTAAGGTGATTCTGGAGTCATTGCTGTGTTTTAAACGGGCCGGGGCTGATGGCATACTGACCTATTTCGGGAAGCAGGTGGCTCGTTGGTTAAATGAGTAATTCTTGTGTATAAATAAAGACCGTATCCGGGAGGGGAGCGGCTTTTCTGAAGACGCCGTAAATCCGTCCCTGGAGGCTTTTCGGCAACATCCCTGTTGCCGAAACTTCAGAAAAGCCGCTCCCCTCCCGGATACTCAGAGTGGTGCCCTGCTTCCTTCTTTTTAAAGGGGGGTGGGGATTAAAACGGAATCTAAATGAAATATATCCTCAAATTTCTATACTTTATTATCTTTATGCTCCTGGTCATAGCCGTCATGTTCCTGGGCGGTGTCTCTGGTGTGGCCGGTACGTTTTATGTGCTGGTGGAAAAAGGGGATGTGGAGCATAATTTGATTATTGTTTCGGCTGCTCTGCTGGTGACCTGGCTGGTGGTGCTGTTATTGCGTGGACATAATAAGCGGGTTTTAAAGCGTAAAAAATTACAGGCTGAGCAGGAACAGGAAAACAGCTCAGAACAGCAGGCGCAGGAAGGATAGGCAATGAGTGATATTTTTGATTTTGATAAGCCGGATCAGTATGCGGTGATGGGTAATCCCATTAATCATAGTAAGTCGCCGCAGATCCATAGCGCTTTTGCTAAAGAAACCGGACAGTTTATTGAATATACAGCGATTCATGTGGATCAGGGTGGTTTTGAGCAGGCGGTGAGGCATTTTCAGGGACATGGCGGTAAGGGACTGAATGTGACGGTGCCGTTTAAGCTGGATGCCTGGAAGTTATCCGATACACTTAGTGAACGGGCTGAACGGGCGGGTGCGGTTAATACACTTATTTTGAATTCAGACGGTAGTATTGACGGGGACAATACCGATGGGATCGGTCTGGTTAATGATATTGTGGATAATCTGGGCTGGCCGCTGGGCGGAAAAAAAGTTTTGATTCTGGGGGCCGGCGGTGCGGCGCGGGGTGTGCTGGCGCCGATTCTGGAGCAGCAGCCTCAGCAGCTTTATATTGCTAACCGTACAGCTTCTAAGGCAGTTGAGCTGGCTGACGGGTTTGCGGATATGGGTAATATTTCCGGTGGTGGCTATGAATCCCTACAGGGACAGCAGTTTGACCTGATTATTAATGCTACGGCCGCTAGTCTACAGGGTGAAGTCCCTCCCCTGCCGGCACAGCTGGTTTCTGAACCGGGTTATTGTTATGACATGATGTATGCCAGTGAACCGACAGCATTTATGCGCTGGGCAGAACAGCAGGGTGTCAGGCATATCTCGGACGGTCTGGGAATGCTGGTGGGACAGGCGGCTGAGTCGTTCTGGCTGTGGCGGGGGGTACGTCCTTCTGTTGTCCCGGTTATTGAATCCATCCGTCAGGATATGCAAATATCTTAATACCCGGGAGTGCGGCATTTTGCCCGCATGTTGTAGAATCTTGCGTTAGCTTGTCATTTCACGACAAAATTCACACTTTTTATATTTCTTTTTGATAAATTCAAACTATACTTTTTGTATGTCCGTTTCTGCACCTACAAAAAAGATTTCAATTGCCCAGTTAAAGCCCGGTATGTTTATTCATGAACTGGATATTCCCTGGTTGCAGAGTCCTTTTTTACGCCATCGACGTAAAATTAATTCCCAGAAGGATATTTTGCTGTTAAAAAAGCCGCTGTTAAAGAGCTGGTGATTGATCTGCAGCGTGGTGATGATGTCTCATCCGGAGATACTCCAGCACAGGTTCAGGAAACGGAAAAAAATATTCCTGTTGTGGATAAGCCTGTTGAAGAGAAAACAACAACAGAAAAACAGGTAGAAGGTGAGCAAAAATCTGTCAGCGAAAAAAAAGCCAAACTTAATGAAGAATTAAAAGTTGCAAGGGTGCTGCAGGGTAAAATTTCCAGAATGGTTAATGAGCTTGGCAATCTGGTTAAGGAAGGCAGGCCCATTGCAGTGCAGACCATTAATCCCCTTATTGATGAAGCCAGGGATAGTCTGGTGCGTAATGACCAGGCACTGTTAACCATGTTGCATCTGCATCGCCAGGACATAAAACTCAGTGATCATGGCTTTGGGGTATTCGCTGTGGTTCTGCCCCTGGCCATGCGCCTGGGACGCAGTGATCAGGATATCAGTGATCTGGGGCTGGCCGCTTTGCTGCATGATACCGGCTGGGCTCGTTTGCCTATTCATCTGCTGGGTAAAAACAAGGCCTATACCGAGATGGAACAGAAACTGATCCATCAGCATCCGGGGATTGTGAAAAAGGTGCTGCAGCAGAGTGAGGATGTACCGGAAAATGTTATAAAGCTGGTTACTCAGCACCATGAATTCAGTGATGGTTCCGGCTATCCAAAGCATTTAAAAGACACTGAGATTTTTGAACTGGTGGAAATCCTGCAGGTGGCAGATTTTTACGATGAGTTTATTCATGGTCTGACGGATAAACCGGGTATGTTGCCGGTTAATGCGCTTAAGCTGCTTTACCAGTTGACCCGAAAAGGCCAGTTCAGGGAAGAAATTGTCGGTGAACTGATCCACGTTATGGGTATTTACCCGCTTACCAGTGCGGTACGTTTAAGTTCCGGTGAAAAGGGTCTGGTGATAGAAATTGATAAACAGAAACCGCTGTTTCCGCAGGTTAAAATTATCTATGAGGCAGATGGTAAACGCTGTATTGATGAACGTATTGTGGATCTGTCCCATTGTGAACAGGATGATTTGCGGGTTGCCGGGGTGATAGAGCCCCTAGATCAGAAAGAAGATCCAATGGGCCTGTTACGAGTGAGTCATGCCTGAAAATCCGCATCCTGACACTGAACGATTACTGTTTCAGCACCTTACAGAAGGTGTTTTGCATCTGGATGCTCAAAAAAATATTCTGGCAATCAATCCCCGTGCTGAACATATACTTAAATGGCAGGATACGGATATACAGGGGCGTAACAGCCATGATGTCCTGTGTGCTAATGAGGGGCGCTATTATCACAGTAAAGAACACTGTTCTATGCTGCATCTGGCGGATGAGGGGGAACAGGATGCCCATGAGCTGACCTGGGTGGATAAAGAAGGGATTT
>JALUZF010000178.1 GCA_027012135.1 Gammaproteobacteria bacterium | reverse complement strand
GATGATGCCTTTCTGGCGATGGATCGAAACCATGATGGAAAAATCAATGATATTAATGAACTGTTCGGTAATCCCAGGCAGCACGGCTTTGAAGAACTCAGTGCCATGGATACCAATCAGGACGGTATTATTGATAATAAGGATGCGGGTTTTAATGAACTGCTGTTATGGCAGGACGCTAACGGTGACGGACAGTCTCAGGCCGATGAGTTGAAAACACTGAGTGAACAGGGTATCAGGTCAATCAACCTAAATAACCAGAGTGTAGCTGCCCAGCTCGATTCCGACGGGCAAATTGTCAGCCAGAGTACCTTCACCCGAACCAATGGCAGTACCGGCACCATCAGTGAGTCCTCAGATATTGCTGCGGATATTGATTTACTGACCAATCCGACCTTTTCACGCTTTAATGGTACTGTCGATATTGACAATGAGGTACTGCAGGCAGGGAATTTAAAAGGCTACGGAGTTATGCCGGATCTTCATATTGCCATGAGTCTGGACAGTGATCTGAAACAATGGGTACTGGAAAAAATCAGCACTCTGACTCTTGAGAATGCTCAGGAGACATTTAGTGCTCTTTTATTTAAATGGGCTGATGTGGACAATATTACCATTAAGGATATAGATTCAACTCCGCATTTAACAGCTGACAGTAACGGTCGGGTACGGTTTAATAATGCCGGCGTCAGTTTATCCCTTCAGCAATTGGGTGTTATCAGGAAATATACCGGTATTAATGAGCTGCAATTAAACGATGGACAATGGATAGCCAATGGTCAGGTTAAAAGCACTGGTCAGCTTTATAAGCAGGCCTGGGATTCTTTATATAACAATCTTTTTGCCAAGTTTATGGTCAGTAATAGTTTAATGGACGAGGTTTTTGGTGATATTCACTATGATGCAGGTACTGATTTAATTAATGTGAATTTAGATGTCTCCAGTGCAGCCGGTCTTATTTACCGTTCACTGTTTGATACAGTAAAAAATAATTCTTCTGACAAGCGAAGTGTTAACACCTCATTATTGACCTCTCTGGTATTGCTGGAAATCTCACCAGAATCCATGGGTGAATTTAAAGCCAGTCTAAATCACTATTTAATCACATCAGATCTGGATACAGATAGCGTGTTTTTAAACAGCAACGTCCTGAATCTGTTGACGGAAACTTATTTTAAACAGGGAACTTCTGGCGAAGATATTATTTCTGCCTCATCAGCTAACGATACTATTATTGCATTTGACGGCAATGATATTATTGCCGCAGGTAATGGAAATGATCTGCTCATAGGGGGTAAAGGCAATGATACTATGAACGGCGGAGCTGGTAACGACCAGTTAAATGACAGTTACGGCAGTGATCAGATTGTTTTTGTAAATACTATTAACAGAGTATTTTCTGGCGCCTATATTAAGATATAAACAGGAAAGTGTCAGGGAGCGTTAGCTGTTTCATCCTTAGACTAAAATGCATATAAGGAATTATTATGTTTAATAAAGAAGAGATGAAAAAGGTAGAGAAATATCTTAAATACTGGGTTATCTGGTGTGTATTTGTTGGTGTTTTTCTATTAGTTACAGATTTTGATATTTCAGATTCATTTGTGTCAAACTTTTTAAGGGATATAATTCCAGCCGTAAGAAAGTTAGATTATTCAACCCGCTATCCACAATTGGCTGTAAGTGTCTGGACAATCTTCTGGTTAACGGGGCCGTTTTTTCTTTTGTTTATGCTAATAGAAAATAATGGAAAAATGGTTCGTTATGTGAACTTTAAATTAATGTTATTTGTAACAGTTTGCATGTTGTTTGTGGTTTTAGGTTTATATTTTGGTATTTGGGATAAACTTCCTGGTGCTCATAGCGGAAACATGTCCAGGTTTTCACACTTAACAAAACCTGGTATTGTTTTTGAAGCCACCTTAGTTTGGACAGGTTCAATATCAATTCTTTTTATGTTTATAATTGTTTTGTTTAAATTATTAGGGAATATATGTTATGGAAAAT
>JALUZF010000177.1 GCA_027012135.1 Gammaproteobacteria bacterium | reverse complement strand
GATGTCTTAAGTCAGACCCGGTGCTAATCTCTTTCGAGAAATGATGTATTCTGAGATTGCTGTTTCGATGCTAAATTTTATGCACATGCTAAACTGTATAAATACGGCATTTTATGCGGAATAGTGTGCTATAAATTAAGAATTCTATAATGAGCAATCATAATTAAAAAAGTATATGTCAAAAAAACCACTGATTTCGATTGTTTTGCCGACACACAATCGGCCAGAGCTGTTAAATGAAGCCATAGAGAGTGTCTGCAGACAAACCCTACAGGACTATGAACTGATAATTGTGGATGATGCTTCTGATTCTGTAGTCAAAGCCTCTGAATTAAAAAAGCAATTTAATATTTCCCGTTTAAAGGTAAGCAGAAATTCTGTTTCTCAGGGTGGGG
This sequence comes from Gammaproteobacteria bacterium, assembly GCA_027012135.1. Taxonomy (GTDB): domain Bacteria; phylum Pseudomonadota; class Gammaproteobacteria; order GRL18; family GRL18; genus JANELJ01. The sequence continues at coordinate 1,626 of JALUZF010000177.1, read as the reverse complement.
CTGAATCTAAAAATATTGGTGTTAGTCTTGCCAATGGGCGCTATATTACCTTTCTGGATGACGATGATAAGTTAGCACCTGAATATCTGCAGCAAGCCATTAACTTACTGGAAAGTGAGGCAGACATTGAACTGGTCTTTATGGGAGTAGCCTGGTTTGGTGCTAATGCCCTTCGGGGAGAAAATAATTATAATGCGGCAATAACAACAATCTTTGATATAGCCAAACCGTATTATTGTCAAAATCACTATTATATGTTTGAACATCGCTTAACCTTTGCGCTACTGGAAGCCATTCCCATGGCCTTTCAACGGCCGGTTACTTCACTGAAAAAATTTCATGCCGTAGGTAATTATGATAAAGATTGCTTCCTCTGGGATTGTGACTGGGCCTTAAGAGCATCAGTACAGGCTAAATGTGCCTTAATAACAGAAGGTTTATATTGTCAGAGAGTGGATAACCAGGGCTATTCATCTGCTAATAGAGATCTGGAGCAGATCCATTCGGCTATTTATTTTAAAGAAAAATTTTATACAGAAATAAAACGGACTAATAATAAAGCATTGCAACAGTCAGTAAAAAAGGTTCTGGCAAAAAACTGGTTTGATGTTGCCTATTTTGTAAAAAAGGATAATAAAGCTGAGGCCCTTAAAGCCTGGTATAAAAGTCAAAGATATAATTTGGATTTAAAACGGTTTAAATTTCTCTTTTTCCTGGTTTTATATTAGTGCGTGTTGGTATACATAATTGTTGCTCTGTTTTCATACCATGCTATTAAAATATGGAGATTTTCTGGGCTAAAAAAGCCGCGTAAAAAAAATTGACTATACTGTATTTGACGTAACCATATTTTTATATTTGTAAATTAGGATTTCATTAATGCAAAAGACCGAGTCCTCTCCACTTGTTAGTGTAATTATCCCAACTTTTAATAGTGTTAGTACTATCCATGATACCCTTAAAAGTGTCCTTGAGCAGGATTATCCTCATTTGGAAATTATTGTGGTTAATGATGGTTCTACTGATGATGTGGTTGATCAACTGAAAAGGTATGGTGATAGATTGACCTTGATAAATCAGAAAAATTCAGGGCAGGGGGCTGCACGTAATAAAGGCGCTGAAATTGCCGGAGGAGAATATCTGGCCTTTGTGGATGCAGATGATCTTTGGGATGTGTCAAAAATTACAGAACAGGTGAATTTATTAACTAATTTTCCTTCTGCCCTGGCGACTTATTGTGATCATCGTACTATTGATGAAAATAATGATATCTTAGGCAGCAATGGTGCCTTGCTTCATTTAAGGCCCTCTGGCGCTATTACCGCAGCGCTATTATACGGTTCCTGTATTATTACTCCGGGTGTGGCTTTAGTCAGAAAAAGCGCCTGGCGTCTGATTAACGGCTTTAATGAGCAACGGCTATTAATTGGTAAAGAGGATTATGATTTCTGGCTTCGCTTATCTTTAAAAGGGGCTGTTATTTATAGCCCCCAAACCCTGGTCAGTTATCGACGACATAGTAAACAAATAACCCAGCAACAGGATTATGATCTTAATCTGTCTGTTACACGTTTGATCAGTCTGGCTGCAATTGCTGATGAAATACAGAAAAAAAAATGACAGAGA
>JALUZF010000176.1 GCA_027012135.1 Gammaproteobacteria bacterium | reverse complement strand
CTTGCGCTTCAATTATCGCTTCGCTTTTAAGTCGTTGTTTTATCAACCGTTTTCTGAACTTTTTCGCCAGAACACCGTTGAGTGAGTGGTGTATTATACGCACTGATTACAGAACGTCAATAGTTTTCTCAATATTTTGTCATATTTCTTTCATAGACATAGGGCATTATAGAGCGTTTTCAAGGATAAAATAATAAAAACAATATGACTATAAAGTGTCTGCCCAACAATACCTACAAAATAAGTAACTACTCAGTATAAATTAAAGTAAGGTAGAGTGAATGGCTGCAAGTACTGGATTTACAGGGTTTTGAAAACATGGATGTTTTCACAATCTCCAGGATAAGAACTTTTTACAAAACAAGTTTTGAAAAGTTCTAAACCGATACATGGATGTACTTGAGCGTCCCCGAAAATACAGTACCTGCAGGCAGTCACAGTCAGACGGACTGACAATACATACAAAATAATTTCTATTTAATGGTAACTTTTGCAAACTTACGCTTACCCACCTGGTAAACTTTGGTCGTACCACTATCTATTGCCAGTTTAGTATCAGTGACTTTTTCTCCGTCTATTTTAACCGCTCCCTGCTTAATCATACGAATGGCCTCTCCGGTACTGGAGGTCATACCGGAATCTTTAAGAATATAGGCAATACCCAGGCTGCCATCACTGGCCGGCATTTCAAATTCCTGGATATCTTCGGGAACCATGCCCTTTTTAAAGCGGTCAATAAAGTTCTGCTGGGCCTTTTCTGCTGCCGCTTCATCATGAAAACGGGCAATAATTTCTTTAGCCAGCAGGAACTTGATATCTCTTGGATTTTTGCCCGCTTCAACATCGGCTTTAAACTGTTCTATCTCACTCAGAGGTCTAAAGCTGAGCAGTTCAAAATAACGCCACATTAAATCATCTGATACGGACATAATTTTACCGAACATATCATCCGGTGTATCAGACACACCAATATAGTTATTAAGTGACTTGGACATTTTCTGCACACCATCCAGCCCTTCCAGGATCGGCATGGTAATAACCACCTGCGGTGTCTGACCGTTTACTTTCTGCAGTTCCCGCCCCATTAGCAGGTTAAACTTCTGATCCGTACCGCCCAGCTCCACATCAGCTTTTAGTGCGACAGAATCATAGCCCTGGATCATGGGGTACAGAAATTCATGAATAGCAATAGGCTGACCGGAAGCATAGCGTTTACTGAAGTCATCACGCTCCAGCATACGAGCCACTGTCTGATTAGAAGCCAGCTGAATCAGATCCGCAGCAGACATTTTACCCATCCACTGGGAATTAAAGACCACTTTAGTTTTTGCTTCATCCAGTATTTTAAAAACCTGCTCTTTATAGGTTTTAGCATTTTCTTCGACCTGCTCACGGGTGAGCGGCTGGCGGGTCACATTTTTACCCGTGGGATCGCCTATCATGCCGGTAAAATCACCAATCAGAAAATGTACTTCATGCCCCAGTTCCTGAAACTGACGCAACTTGTTTATCAGTACGGTATGTCCGAGATGTAAATCAGGAGCAGTCGGATCAAAACCAGCCTTGATAATTAAAGGCTTATTGCTTTTTAGTTTTTCAAACAGGCCTTCTTCAAGTAAAATTTCATCGGTACCCCGTTTAATTAATTCCAGAGCCTCTTCTATTTTGCCCATTATCTCTCTCAACTCCCGTTTAGTGTCCCGTTTGTACTTTAGCCAGAAACATGACCTGTTTGGCATTTTTAATCAATTTGAATAAGTTTTAACCATCAAATGGTCAAAATTGCGACAAGGTTACCATAAATTTCAGACAGTTCAGCTAAGATTTAAGAAAAAGGACTGATTTTTTCATTTATCTATTGCAATAACAGGCATTAGAAGCTATCTTTAATTTAAAAAATATTAAGGAATATCCGTGAATTACAGACCTTTTTTAAACTCTCGTTTAAACTCAGAGTCAGACAGACATATCAAGTTTAAAAATAAAAACAGATATATCGTTAACGGTAAGAAAAAAAATAGCCGTTTTTTGCTTATAAGCGCTGTTATATCCGTCAGTCTGATTGGTATGTCTGCTGCTTTACTGGCAACTTCTGATTCTACAGAACTTTTATCTCAAAACCATATCTCTCAAAACACGAGTAATAAAGAACTGCTATCATCGTATACTCCAGGCAATGATGACGCTATACATCAGACAAGTAAGGACTTAGAACTTCCTGCTATTTCTTATGTTTCTACTAATACAAAAAACTCAGCCACTAAAGACTCAACTCTAGTCCAGGAAAACAATCAGGCTCTGCCAGAAAATACTAAAGAACCTGCAGTTAATACCTCTGAAACATCAGTTATTACCCATATAGCTTTTGTGGATTCACCCGAAAAATCCAGTCAGCTTAACCGTGATTTGCTTAAAAAAACTTTATCCAGTGTCAATAAAGCTGAAACTGAAAAAGTTAAGGTAGAAGATAGCGTTGCACATAACAGGGCAAACACTCCTCAGCAAACCACTGGTAATACCCTGACCGTTAAGGTGAAAAAAGGGGATACCTTATCCGCTATTTTTAAACGCCATAACTTAAGCAGCAGCAGTCTGTATAAAATTATCAATTCCGGAAAAGCGGCCAAACAGCTAACCCGGATCATACCCGGCCAGAGCTTTTCCATTATTCTGGATGAACACAAGGATATTACTCAACTTGAATTTCGTATTAACAAGGTGGACACCCTGTTAATCAGCCGGAATGACAAGGGATATACACCTGAAATCAGGAGCAAGGAAATTGAAACCCGCCAGCAGTTTACTGCCGGGATTATCAATAACTCCTTATTTTACGATGGCCAGAAAGCCGGCCTGAACACTGCCCTGATTATGAAGTTAGCCCATATATTTGGCTGGGATGTGGATTTTGCACTGGATATTCGCAAAGGTGACTCTTTTGCTGTGCTTTATGAAGAGCAGTATGTAGATGGTAAAAAAATAAATTCCGGAAATATTTTATCTGCTGAGTTTGTAAATCAGGGTAAGGTATTCCGTGCTATTCGTTATACCGATGCTTCTGGCCATACCGACTTTTATTCTGAAAAAGGCTTGAGTATGCGTAAAGCCTTCTTACGTACTCCGGTGGCATTTTCCCGTATCAGCTCCCGCTTTTCTACAGGGCGCAAACACCCTGTACTGAACAAAATCCGTGCCCATAAAGGCGTGGACTATGCCGCTTCCCGGGGCACACCGATTAAGGCAGTCGGTGACGGCAAGGTGATTTTTAAAGGCCGTAAGGGTGGTTATGGGCGGGTCATTATTCTGCAGCATGGTTCTAAATATACGACCCTGTATGCTCATATGAACGCTTATAACAAAAAACTGCGTAACGGCAGCCGGGTCAAACAGGGACAGATTATTGGTTATGTAGGTAGTTCCGGCCTGGCAACCGGCCCCCATCTGCATTACGAGTTTCGTATTAACGGTGTACACCGTAATCCTTTAACAGTTAAATTACCCAGTGCAGCCCCTATTTCTAAAAAATATCGTGCAGACTTTAAAGTAGCCGCAGAAACTTTAATTTCACAGCTCAAGCTTAGAAAGCAGGAAACCATCGCTTTAAACAGCCATTAATTTAATAAAGATCCTGCATGAGTTATTTTATGGGAATAATGTCCGGCACCAGCCTGGATGGTGTGGACATTGTTCTTTCTGATATTCAGTCTTCCGAATCATTCTCTTTTATAACCGCCCGAACCTATCCTATTCCCATCGATCTAAAACAGGATTTACTTTCTCTGAGCCAGGAACGGCAGGATAATGAACTGGATACTTATGCCCGTCTGGATACCCAAATGGGGTATTTGCTGGCACAAAGCTGTAATGAGCTTATAACAGAACAGGGGCTTAAGCCTGCTGATATTAAAGCCATTGGCAGCCATGGCCAGACCTTAAGGCATTATCCTGAGCAGGAAAACCCGACCAGTTTACAGATAGGTGATCCGAATATTATTGCCCAGAATACCGGTATAACCACCATTGCAGATTTTCGACGCAGAGATATGGCCGCCGGAGGTCAGGGAGCCCCTCTGGTTCCCCCCTTTCATAGAGCTTTGTTCCACAGTACAGAAAAAAATCGTGTCATATTAAATATTGGCGGTATTGCCAATATTACCTTTCTGCCAGCCAACAATCACCAGGTTCTTGGTTATGATACTGGTCCAGGAAACGGCTTAATGGATGACTGGTGTCTCAGGCATTTTGATTTACCCTTTGACCTGTCCGGAAAATTAGCGGCACAAGGGCAGGTTCACCCGGCATTATTATCTCAAATGCTGGATGACCCTTTTTTTTTACTAATAGCGCCCAAAAGCACCGGCCGGGAATATTTTTCATGGCAATGGATAAACCAGCAGCTTATTCAACTCAATAACAGCATCAATGCTCATGATGTTTTAAGAACACTGCTGGAATTAAGCTGTATCTCTATTAGTAATGAAATCCGGACCTTGCCCGTTAAAATTGATGAAGTACTGGTCTGTGGCGGCGGAGCACATAATCCGCTATTGATGCAAAGATTACAGGCCTTATTAGGGGACAGTCAGGTTATGAGCACTGAAGCTTATAGACTCAGTCCTGACTGGGTTGAAGCCAGCGCTTTTAGCTGGCTGGCCTATCAGACGCTTAATGGTTTAAGCGGGAATCTCCCCTCAGTGACAGGCGCCAGTAAGGAAGTCATTCTGGGCGGGATCTGGCAGGCATAAGCATTAAAGCTGACAGCACCCATTTCTCTTAACGCTGATCCATGGGAATATAGGCGCGTTGTTTTTCACCCGTATAAATCTGGGTGGGACGGAAAATACGATTATCCTTAAGCTGTTCACGCCAGTGAGCCAGCCAGCCGGCACTGCGGGCTATGGCAAAGATAGCGGTAAACTGGTTTTCAGGGATCCCCATTTCCTTATACAACAGACCGGAATAGTAATCGACATTTGGATAAACACCTTTTTCTGCCAGCCGTTCTTCAGCTGCTTTTTCCAGGGCTTCAGCAATTTCAAACAGAGGATTGATATCCCCGCCTCTAGCCTCACGCAAATCTTTAATCAGTCCCTGCAAAATGGTGGCTCTTGGATCTTTAACCTTGTATTCCCGGTGCCCCATACCCCAGATCTTGCCTTTGCGTTTTAACTGATCATCCACAAATTTAGCGGCATTTTTAGGATTACCTACTTCTTCCAGCATAGCCAGTACCTTGGAATTGGCACCACCGTGTAATGGTCCTGATAAGCAACCAATAGCAGAAGAAATAACACTATAGGGTGCAGAAAGGGTTGAACCATTCACCAGTACTGAGAAAGTAGAAGCATTAATAGTATGTTCAGCATGCAGGATCAGACAGACGTCAAGTATTTTGGACAATACCGGATCGGGTTCCAGGCCGGTAAGCATATACAGAAAACTTTCTGCATAGGTCATATCATAGCGCATGGGTGGCGGCTCATAGCCTTTGGCAATATGTTTCCAGGTGGCGACCAGCGTCCCAATTCGGGCAATAATTTTAACTGTAGCAGAATGAACATAGTCCAGATCCGTACAGACATCGGCATCTATCAGGCATTCACTGCCCTGATAGAACATGCCAAGACTGGAAACTGCTGTCTGCAGCATTAACATGGGGTCGGCTGAAGCCGGCAGGGTTTTCATCAAATCCATTAAATGATATTTCAGAGCACGATTGGTACGCAACTCACAGGAAAAATCATCTAATTGTTGTTTTTTAGGTAGCTGACCATTAATTAACAGCAGAACCGTTTCTTCAAAGGTGCTATGAGCGGCCAGTTCTTCAATGGGATAACCCCGGTAGAATAATATCCCCTTTTCACCATCGATACTGGATATATTGGACTTGGTTGCCGGAACTCCAGCCAACCCGGGCAGATATTCATTCATAAATGTTTCCCTTAAATAAATATAATTATTGGTACAATTATATAATTTATAAATAAAAAAGGCGCGGTATAAACTGCGCCTTTCTAATTATAACAGAAATGAATGACTGAAATAATTTATTCTGTAGAGAATGAAGAACCACAGCCACAGGTGGTGGTGGCATTAGGGTTGCGAATTACAAACTGTGAGCCTTCCAGGCCTTCAGTATAATCAATTTCTGCGCCGACCAGGTACTGGAAAGACATGGGATCAATCAATAATGTCACACCCTGGTTTTCAACTTCAGTATCACCATCATTAACGGCTTCGTCAAAAGTAAAACCATACTGGAAACCGGAACAACCACCACCCGTTACGAACACTCGTAATTTCAGGTTATCATTCTGTTCTTCTTCAATTAATGATTTTACTTTTAGTGCCGCTGCATCGGTAAAATCTAAAGGACTTTCACTACTCATAACTTTTAACTCCAATTTCAATGGCTTTATTATTCAATAACCAAGCACATTAGTCAACATTTATATAGATCAGCTTTCCGCTGGCTTATACCGGCGTATAATTAATTATCACTGACAGTTTCAGGCTCTTCCAGACGGGCAGGCTCTGCTTTGGTATCCACAGCATTCACCTGGCCATCACTGCTGACATGAACCAGATTGCCATTGACTTCTGCACCCATAGCCATTTCAAACAGTTTATAATAAACATTACCATAAACCCGGGCTTTTTTGGCCAGCTCTACATGATTACTGGCATAAACATTACCTTCCACGGTACCATTAATAATAATATTAGGGATCTGGATCTCTCCCTGTACCAGACCGTTCTCGCTGATAGTGATGGTGGCCCCGTCATCCTCATTAGCAGTAATATTACCAACAATTTTGCCGTCAACCAATAATCCACCAGAAAAATCCAGATCACCCGTAACCTGGGTATTTTTTCCAATAAGTGAATCAATTCGTTTGGTCGGACTTTTTTTATTTCCCCACATATTTCATTCCTTCATTTCTTGACCAGCTTAGATCACTGAGTTCAATAATGGATTTTTTCTTTTTTGTATCGATAATAACATCAACAGCCTGTGGTTCCATTTTTTCAGGCATCGCAACAATACCGCTAAACTCCTGAAAATATTTAAAACTATACTTAAATCCCTGGTCACCGAAGCTGTTCTGTTCCGTTTTAGCTTTTTTACCTGCTGTATTATTGCTAACAATCAGTTCCTGTAAGGGCAGTTTTACCGGCTTATTATTTTTAAGACCTTTAATAAAAATCCTGATTTTGCCCTTAGTATAGGTTCTTTTTTTCATCTTTTGGGCGATTATAAAGCGATATTGGTAATAATTTTGTGTTGCGCTACCTGCTTCCGCTTTTAAATCTTCCGGAGGCAGTATCGGCGTTATTTCCAGGCTTTGCAGATAAATCCTGTCCCGACCGGCATCAGGAGCAAGAATACCTTTATAAAAATCAACCTGCTGTTCCAGAGCCAGTATTTTTTCCTGTTCCCGGCTCATATCAGACTTTACAATTTCACAGGCTTTTTGTTCCAACAGAAACTTGCGTTCCAGATGGAGGATTTCCTTACTCAGTTCGCGATTGCGTTTTTTTAGTATTTTCTGCTGCAGCAATAAGGAGTTACGACCACCCTTTTCCTTAATGATGTCTTCTTCCGACTGCATATAGCCCATTTCATAGGCTCCCCACAATAAGGCCAGCCCAACAAGAACAAACAGAAGGCGTATACCGAAATATTGCAGAGGGTGACTGCGGGCTATAATAATGTGAGTCATGGCTTAATTCCGGGATGCTTTCGTTCATGCACTAAGGCATTAATGGAACGATGCCAAGACCGGCCTGCTCATCCAGATCAAAAGCCAGATTCATATTTTGCACGGCCTGGCCTGCAGCCCCTTTAACCAGGTTATCAATGACTGACAGAACCACAATAGTATCATTAGCCTGCGGCTGATGAACGGCAATACGGCACAGATTGCTGCCTTTAACGGTCCTGGTTTCCGGATGAGAGCCGGACGGCAGAACATCCACAAAAGGCTCATCCTGATAACGCTGTTCAAACAGGTTCTGGATTTCTTCTATTGATGCAGCATCCGCTTTTACTTTGGCGTATAAGGTCGCCTCAATACCCCGGATCATAGGTGTCAGATGAGGAACAAAGGTCAGATCCACAGCCGATTTATGTTCCAGCTCCAGTCCCTGCTTAATTTCCGGCAAATGCCGGTGTCCAGGGACAGCATAAGCCTTGAAACTTTCACTGGCCTCGCATAATAAGGTGCCTACATTAGCACCCCGGCCGGCTCCACTGACACCGGATTTACAGTCGGCCACCAGGAAGTCAGTATTAATCAGGCAGTTTTCAAGCAGGGGCAAAAAGCCCAGCTGCACTGCCGTAGGATAACAGCCGGGATTGGCAATCAGGCGTGCCTGCTTTATCGCCTCACGATTAATTTCCGGCAGACCATATACTGCCTGTGCAACATAATCGGGACACGCATGAGTCATGCCGTACCACTGTTCCCAGACCGCTATGTCCTTGATCCTGAAATCGGCCGCCAGATCGATGACCTTGACGCCCGCTTCAATCAGTTCCGGTACCATTTTCATAGCCACACCGTTAGGGGTCGCAAAAAACACCAGATCACAGTTTTTAAGTGCCTTAACATCCGGTTCACTAAAATGTATATCCATAAAACCGCGCAGGTTAGGATATAAATCACTGACAGGCAGTCCGGCCTCAGAACGGGAAGTAATAACCTGTAAATCCACCTTTGGATGATTGGCCAGTATCCTTAATAATTCCACGCCGGTATAACCGGTTCCACCTACAATACCTGTTTTTATCTTTGCCACGTTATGTCTAACCTTAAATTTTATACTTGAATTTTAAGCTTGAACAATGTTATGCCTGAAATATCTGCTCTAGCTAAATAGAGTGTTCACCCTCAAATTCCCCTTTTTAAAGGAGGGGATGGGGGTTTAAGTTCCTGACTTGCCCTCCCTCAATCCCCCTTCAAAGAAGGGGGGAAGTAAAAGCGGAATAAACAAATGAACCGTAAAATTAAATTGGCTCAGGGCTGAATAAGCCATTATAATACATGCTCACTAATAAATGGATAGCTGGAGCGGTAAAACTGAAAAATTACCAACTCCTTAATTTACGAGTAATTTACACCCATGAAAACAAAAGACCTTGCTGTTGTCGGTTTTATTCTGGTTCTGGCGGCTCTGCTGCTGTTTCTCTGGCTGTCACCTTCCGGTCATCCCATGGCGCCTGCAGCTCGTTTTAAAGATTTGAACGGCAAGGAATTTACCCTGGAACAGTTAAAAGGCCATCCTGTTATTATTAATTTCTGGGCGACTACCTGCCCCGGATGCGTCAAGGAAATTCCGCTGCTGATCAATCTGGCTGATAAATACGCTTCCAGTCAGTTAATTATTATAGGTGTCGCCATGGACTATGATCCGCCCGGGCAGGTCAGGGAAATGGCTCGTCGCAAAAAAATGAACTATACCATCGTACTGGACAGTACCGGAGTGCTGGCAAAAACATTTAATAATGTAACCCTGACACCAACCACTTTCTTTATTAACCGCCAGGGCCAGATTGTAAAAAACAAGCTGGGTGAACTGTCTCATAATGAGATAGAAGAAGCAGTTAATAATATTATCCTTTAAAGGTATACACTATGTTATGGGTTAAAGCGTTTCATGTAATTTTTATGGTGACCTGGTTTGCCGCCCTGTTTTATCTGCCGCGGCTGTTTGTCTATCATGCCAGCAGCAGTGATGAGATCAGCAATAAGCGTTTTAAGGTCATGGAAAGCAAGCTGTTTTACGGCATTATGACGCCAGGTGCTATTATTACAGCTGTACTGGGATTATGGCTGCTGTTTGATTACGCCTGGCAGGCCTATTCATCCATGCTCTGGCTGCATATTAAACTAGCCCTGGTGGTTCTGCTTATTATTTATCACCTGTATTGCTGGAAACTGTTAAAACTGTTCAGGGATGACAAAAATCCCTACAGCCATGTTTTTTATCGCTGGTTTAATGAAATCCCAGTATTTATGTTAATCGGTATTATTATCCTGGTTATTGTAAAACCCATATGAATACCCCTTCACTACTACCCGTTGTCCTGTGTTTTTCCGGCAATGATCCCACCGGCGGTGCCGGCATTCAGGCGGATATTGAGGCCCTGGCCAGTATGGGGGTCAGAGCGGCGCCTGTTATTACCGCTTTAACAGTACAGGACACCCAGAATGTTAAGTATTTTTCTGCCACTGATCCTAAATTACTGACTGAACAGGCCAGGATTATTCTCGAAGACTTGCCTGTTTGCGCCTTTAAACTGGGCATGCTGGGAAGCCTGGAAAATATTGAGGCCATTCATCAGCTCCTGCATGATTATCGTGATATTCCTGTTATTATTGATCCGATTATCAGCGCCGGAGGCGGTATGACACTCAGCTCTGAAAATATGGCACTGGCTTATTCTGATTTATTATTTCCACTGACCGCCCTGGTGACACCCAATTCCAGAGAAGCCCGAATTCTGGCACCGGAAGCAGACACCCTGGAAGCCTGTGCCCAGGAATTAATGGATGACGGTTGTGAATTTGTCCTGGTGACCGGTACCCATGAAAGCAGCTCTGAGGTTATCAACACTCTTTATGGCCAGCATGAAAAACTGTCCAGCCTGTCCTGGCCGCGTCTTGAACACAGCTATCATGGCTCAGGTTGTACCTTAACATCTGCCATAACAGGATTAATTGCCCGGGGAGTACCAGTACCTGATGCCGTAACAACTGCCCAGCAGTACACCTGGGACAGCCTTCACAGGGGTTTTCAATTGGGTATGTATCAACAACATCCGGATCGGTTTTTCTGGGCCTCTAACTGGTTTGATAACCACCTGGAAAATCCCTCAGCACGATAATTTTTTATGCGCAAAAATAACAAAATACAGGGGCTGTATGCCATAACGGATCCGGCCCTGATAAATAATAGCAACCTGATTGATGCAGTAACTCAGGCTATTGAAGGCGGTGCCAGGATCATTCAGTACCGTAATAAACAGGCATCACCTGAACTGCAGTTAAAGCAGGCTCAGGCCATTGCTCAAACTTGTAAACAATACCAGGTCTGTTTTATCATTAATGACGATCCGCAGCTGGCCAGAAAAGTAAATGCCGATGGTGTCCATGTAGGTAAAGATGACGGTCAGATAGCCGATGCCCGTGCTATTCTGGGAAGTGAAGCTATTATTGGTGTTTCCTGCTACAACCGTCTGGAAAACGCCCTGCAGGCTCAGGCCGATGGCGCCGACTATATCGCACTGGGGCGTTTTTTCCCGTCCCGTACCAAACCGGATGCCGTACAGGCCAGCCTGGAATTACTGGCTGAAGTCAGACGGGCCATTGATTTGCCCATTGTAACCATTGGCGGTATTAAACGGGATAATGCCCGGCAACTTATTGAGCACGGCACTGATGCCATTGCTGTTATTTATGGCTTATTTCATGATACCCGGAATATTAAACAAACTGCTCAGGAATTTCGAATATTATTTGAACAATAATAATGCTTATTCCAACATTCATTCTCCATAGTGGAGAATATATTTACAGACCAATCAATTGACAGGAACTCAGTTACCATGACCCGTTCACATGATCTATTCTTACAGGCTCAGAAAACCATTCCCGGCGGTGTAAACTCCCCGGTTCGTGCATTTAAAGGTGTGGGTGGTGATCCGGTTTATTTTAAAAAAGGTTCCGGTGCCTATTTATATGACGAAGATGACAGGCAGTATATTGACTATGTGGCTTCCTGGGGACCTATGATTATGGGCCATGCCCATCCGGAAGTGGTTAAGGCGGTTCAGGATGCCGCAGCTAACGGCCTGGGCTTCGGCGCACCCACCCAGATTGAAACAGAAATGGCCGAACTGGTCTGTAAACTGGTGCCTTCCATTGAAATGGTACGCATGGTCAGCTCCGGTACAGAAGCAACAATGAGCGCTATTCGTCTGGCACGCGGTTATACCGGACGAGACAAAATTGTTAAATTTGAAGGTTGCTACCACGGGCATTCTGACTCCCTGCTGGTCAAGGCCGGCTCCGGTGCACTGACTTTTGGCGTCCCCTCCTCCCCCGGCGTACCCGCATCCTTATCAGAACACACTATCACCCTGACTTATAATGACTCCGAGCAGGTAAAACAGGTCTTTGCTGATATTGGTGATCAAATTGCAGCCATTATTGTGGAACCCGTAGCCGGCAATATGAACTGTATTCCACCGGTTGAGGGCTTTCTTGAAACCTTACGCAAAGTCTGTGATCAATCCGGAGCTGTACTGATTTTTGATGAAGTGATGACCGGTTTCCGGGTAGCCAAAGGCGGTGCCCAGGAACATTACAGCATCCCCCCCGATTTAACCACTCTGGGCAAAGTTATCGGCGGTGGTCTGCCGGTAGGCGCCTTTGGCGGTAAAAAAGTTATTATGGAACAGATTTCACCCCTTGGCCCTGTGTATCAGGCCGGCACCTTATCCGGCAATCCCCTGTCCATGGCCGCCGGCATGAAAACCCTGACCCTGGCCTGTCAGGACGGCATACATGAACAACTGGACAGCAAAGCCAGACGACTGGTTGAAGGCGTTATTGCCAAAGCCAGAGAAGCCGGCATCCCCATGACCTATAATCAGGTCGGCGGCATGTTCGGCCTGTTTTTCAGTGACGAAGACAAAATTACCGGCTTTGCTCAGGTCACAAAGAGCGATCAGGAACGCTTTAAAAAATTCTTCCACGGCATGCTGGATGAAGGCATCTACCTGGCACCATCGGCGTTTGAAGCGGGATTTGTTTCTGCGGCGCATACGGATGAGGATATTGATGCTACTGTTGAGGCGGCGGGGAGAGTTTTGAGGGAGATTTAAAAAAGCGCTGAGCGTTGAGAAAGAGCATAAGAGCAAAGAGCAAAGAGCAATCAAAGTCTAATGCTCTGGCTCTTTCTCAACGCTCAGCGCTCAACGCTATCTCTTATAATATCCGGCAACGGCCTACCAATATAATACCCCTGTGCATAATCCACCCCGTATTTCCTAAGCATTTTTAAAATATCTTCATTTTCTACAAATTCTGCGACTGTTTGTTTGCCCAGTCCGTGGGCCATTTCGTTGAGGGCTTTTACGAAGATCTGGTCTTCATCACTAAAAGGTAGCTGGCGGATAAACATGCCATCAATTTTTACAAAATCAACGGGCAGCTGCTTCAGGTAGAAGAAAGATGAGAAGCCGACGCCAAAATCATCCAGGGCAAAATGACAGCCCAGCTCGTTAATTTCATACATTAAACGCTCAGCCCCGACGATATCGGATACCGCAGCCGTTTCTGTCACTTCTATAATCAATCTTGAAGGCTCTACCTGAAACTCATCCAGTTTTTGCTGTACCAGTTTAAGAATATCCGGTGCATCCATTGCCTTGCCGGATAAGTTAATTGACAGGCTTAAATCATAGCCCTGTTCATTGAACTCACTTAAAGCCTTAATGGCTTTTTTAATCACCAGACGATCAATATCACCGATTAAATCCAGTTGCTCTGCTTCAGGTATAAAAGTATCCGGCGTCTGTATTGAACCATCTTCAGAAACCATTCTAATGAGTGTTTCGTAACGTGAAATCTTATTGGTTTTTAAATCCAGAATAGGTTGAAAATAAAGTACGAACTGATCGTCTTTTATAGCCTTTTCAATGCGTTTTTTTCTGATGATTAATTGATTAAGGCGCTCTTTAACATGAATATCGGAGGAAAAGAGATGGTATTCACCACGTTTTTTCTGCTTAACCTGGTACATCGCCATATCTGCATTGGACAACAGTTCATCTACATTAAGACCGTCGTTAGGAAATATTACAATTCCTATACTAACGGATATGTTGTGTGCGCCACCAAGCACATTGGACTCAATGGAACGAACAGTGTTTATAATCCTTTTAGCCACTGAAATGGCAATCTCTTCATCTGCCTCAGCCAGGATAACTGCAAACTCATCACCACCCAGCCGTGCGACAATATCCGGTCTTTTCAGGATTGAGCGCAGTTTTTTTGATATCAGGATCAGCATCCTGTCTCCTGCCTGATGACCCTGGGTATCGTTAAGGTATTTAAAATGATCCACATCAAAATACAGCAGTGCGCCACTTCTGCCATACTGCCTGGCAATATCAATAATGTTTTCCAGTTCTTTCTGGAAGCGTCTGCGGTTATACAGGTGGGTCAGCGGATCATGATCCGCAATCCATTCAAGTTTCTCAACTGCTTCCTTACGATCCGTTACGTCAATACCAACGGACAGCATAACGGCACCATCATCACCGGGCATGGAAAGTCGTGAATGAAACCAGGAAATAATACAGCTATTTTTAACAGTGCATTTCACATCCGATTCATGCTGCAGATGTTGTCGTTTACCCTGACGTAATTCCTGAAGCCTGGTAATAACTTCACGTCTGGAATTATTACTAATTAAAATGCTATCAAATAATATTCCTTTGCCATTTTTCCCCGAATCAATCAGGCTCTGACCCATGGCATTCATCATAACAATTTTACCATCCCTGTCCTGGGTCAGAATAATAGCCTGGGAGGTATTTAACAGTCCGGTAATAAAATCCTTTTCTTTAGCCAGTGCTGCACTATGCTCTATCAGCCCGCGGGTCTTATGATCAACCTGGTTTTTCAGGTCCTCCAGCTGCAGGGATAAATCAAACACTGAATGGGCCAGCAAGTCAATTTCATTATAAAACCAGGTTGGCTGTTTCAACTGATTTAACTGTTCTCGGATCTTGGGAAATGCGTTCTGGGCAAACAGCGGTAAGGTTTTTACAATATGCCCAATATCCCGCATGGGCGCCCATAGAATAAACAGCAGTAATACTTCTGAAATTAATAAGCCTAACAGGCCAGTATAAAATATTTTTAATGCTGATTCATTAATTGTCTCCAGTTGCCGGGTAATATCACTGATAACCAGCACCATGGTACGGTTTTTCTGGGATAAGTTACTTAATAAAACCAGCTGTAGTTCATAGCTGCGATCCTGCCATTTGATCTGCCGTGCATGTTCGAGGGTTTCTGACAAACTGTACTGAGATGCAAACTGTTTTAATATTTCAAATTGCTGTCGGGCATTACTTAATACCAGTAGACGTGCATGCCATTGTGGCAATTCCATAAAATCCCTGGTTTTTTTATCTGGCAGTTCCGACATTTGTGCAATAACACCAATATCGGCATCGGACATAGTGGAAAATTCAACCACCAGGTTAACCATAGAAGCACTGAGCACTATAACCCCTATCTTGCCGTTGTCATACAGGATGGGCGTTGCAGTATACAGATTACACTGTTCATGACATTCCATACGATTTTGGGGGCGTTCATTTAACAGACTGTCTGCCACCATTTGCTTAACCGCATCCGGAAGAGACTGTCCACCCCAGGACACTGCAGGCTGTTTTAAATCATCAAAAAAATACAGGCTGTTCAAACCATATTCTATTTGCAGTAAAGAAGCATGCTGCTGAATAATTTCACGCAGATTATCTACAAAAGTAATTTTATGTGCTGATTTATCAGGCAGGATATTTTGTGATGGTTTGTCTAGCTGCAGCAGGGGGATAAGATAGGACAGCTGGCGCATTCTCTCAGAACTGTTTTTTACAATGCCCTCAATACCCTTAATATGTGCCTGTTGGGAAAATTGTCTATTTTGCTCGGACTGCAGTAGTATATGCTGGTAACTGACCCAGGAGACAATGACATTAACTGCAATCAATGCCACACTGATCCCGAAAACCACTTTCCATTTCAGGCTTAAAAACGTCAGCTGCTTTTTGTTCTTATCATTAGTCATTAACCGCTCTGGCCCTGTAACCATAATTAACGAGGACCACTTGCATAGCCCAGTCCAGGCTAACAACCTCTCCTTAAATATAGATAATACACACTATATATGCAAGATATATTCCTTTAATACACAGAATCCAATACAGTCTTTACCTTGAAAAGTGTTACACTTAAGCGCAATTTAACCTAACAAACCCGTTGAATTTTTATGAGTATCCATGCACTGGAAATTAAAGACCTGAGAAAAACCTATAATAACGGTTTTGAGGCATTGAAAGGAATTAACCTGAGTGTACGACAGGGTGACTTCCTGGCTCTGCTCGGTCCCAATGGTGCCGGCAAATCGACGGCCATTGGCATTGTCTGTTCGTTAATCAATAAAACCTCCGGGCGGATCATTATTCAGGGCTATGATTTAAATAAATGTCCTCGTGAAGCTAAGCAAAACCTGGGTATTGTCCCCCAGGAATTTAACTTTAATGTCTTTGAACCCGTTGAAGAAATACTGGTTAACCAGGCCGGTTTTTATGGTGTTAAACGAAAAGAAGCCTTTAAAAGAGCAGAACAACGCCTGAAGCAGCTTGAATTATGGGATAAACACCGTGAAATGGCACGGGAATTATCCGGCGGAATGAAACGCCGCCTGATGATTGCCCGGGCACTGATGCATAACCCACAGATTTTAATTCTGGATGAGCCTACAGCCGGGGTAGATATAGAAATACGCCGCAGTATGTGGTCATTTCTGCAGGAGCTCAATGAACAGGGTACCACGATTATTCTTACCACCCATTACCTGGAAGAAGCCGAACAGCTCTGTAAGCATATCGCCATTATTAATCAGGGCGAAATCATTAAAAACTGCACAATGCTGGAACTGCTGGATGAACTGGACAGTGAATGCCTTGTGCTCAACCTGAAACAACCTCTGGAATGTGCTCCTAAACTTAAAGACTACCCTATGAGACTGGTGGAAAACCGAGTGCTTGAAGTGGAAGTCAGAAAACATGAAAGTCTGAATCATTTGTTTCAGTTGCTCAGTGATCAGCAGGTTGAAGTACTGAGCATGCGTAATAAAAGCAATCGTCTTGAACAGCTGTTTTTACACCTCGTTAAGAATAATAACCAGTCAACGGATCAGCCGAATCATGTACTTCAAAGCTAACCTGACAGCTTATAACACCATAGTTATTAAGGAAATTTTACGCTTTTCACGGATCTGGCTGCAGACTATTGTTCCTCCAGCCATTACTACTACTTTATATTTTATTATATTTGGCCGCCTGATTGGTTCACAGCTGGGCGATATTGATAATTACTCCTATATGGATTACATCGTCCCCGGTCTTATCATTATGTCAATTATTACCAATTCCTATGCCAATGTGGTTTCGTCATTTTACGGTACCAAGTTTCATCACCATATTGAGGAACTACTGGTATCTCCGGTATCCAACTTAACTATTATTGTCGGCTATGTGTCCGGCGGAGTGGCCCGGGGTATGGTCGTTGGACTGGTAGTTACCCTGGTTTCCCTGTTTTTTACCAGCATTACGGTGGACAGCTATGTGATTACCATAGCCATTGCCATTTTAACGGCGGTACTGTTTTCCCTGGCAGGGCTGATAAACGCCATCTTTGCTAATAGTTTTGATGACATCAGTATTGTTCCTACTTTTGTACTGACCCCATTGACTTATCTTGGCGGTGTATTTTACTCCATCGATATGCTGCCCCCTTTCTGGCAAAATGTCTCTCTGTTTAATCCCGTGCTCTACATGGTTAATGGTTTTCGAATGGGTATGCTGGGGGTTTCTGATGCCAGTCTCAGCACCGCTATTCTGATCATTCTGGGCTTTATTCTATTGCTCGGCATCATCAGTCTGTGGTTATTACACCGGGGTATTGGTATTAAGAAGTAAACCGCTATGGATTATTTTTATTCACTGGATTTTGCACAACTCATTAAGCAGAGCGAGTACACCTGGCTGCTGATCTTTGGCATCGCCTTTCTGGAAACCCTGTTACTGGTTGGTTTTTTCTTTCCCGGTTCAGTAGCCCTGCTGGCTATAGGTGGTTTAATTGCCTCCGGCACACTGGAACTCTGGCCTAGCCTGTTCTGGGCCTTCCTTGGGGCCGTTATCGGCGATAATATCAGTTTCTGGATTGGGGTATATTTTAAGGAACCTTTACATCGTTCCAGACTCTATGCCCGTCATAAAGAAGCGTTTCTCAAAGGCGAAGAATTTTTCCACCAGTATGGAGGTTACAGCGTGGTACTGGGACGGTTTGTCGGGCCGATTCGTGCGGTTATTCCCACCATAGCCGGCAGCCTGGGTATGTCCGGAAAGCTGTTTTTTCTGGTTAATGTACTTTCTGCCCTGGTATGGGCTCCCGCTTATATTCTGCCCGGTTATCTTATGGGCGATCTGTATAAACACCTGGACCAGTACCTGGAAATTGAAGTGGGCAGTTTATTAACCATTCTGGCCGGACTAATTGTTATTGGCTTTATGATCAAACGCTCAAAACATCATAGAAAAGGCTGGGCTTATACTGGACTGGTATTAATAACCCTACTGGCCCTGGGACTTACTCAGATAAAATCCCCATGGTAAGCATTTCTTCATAAAGCATGGCCAGGCGTGCATTGGCTTCATTCATTTCCAGTAATTGCTGTTTTTTCTCCAGAGACAGGGGTAATAATTCCCCCAGACGCGAACCCACCCAGCAGGCATTATTGTATTTTTTTTCCAGGGTTATATAAGGGTGTTTCAGGCTTTGCATTATTTTTTCCAGAACGGTCACCATAGGCAAAAACTGTTCCGGAACAGCCTGAATCGGTTCCAGATCTACCAGCTTAACTTCAGCAACTGTCAGTTCATTTTTTTCTATCGTTTTATCCAGAATATGAAACTTGCGTTCTCCCTTAACGGATACTCCCAGTAAACCATCCTTACGGTTTTCCCAGAAAGTAACCTGAGCCAGAGTGCCCGTTAAATAAATATCCGCAGCTTTACCGGTTTCATTACCATCCCGGATCAAACAGACTCCAAAACCGGTACCATTCTTCTCACACTCTGTGAGCATATCAAGATAACGGGGTTCAAATATTTTTAAGGAGAGCGGCCCTTCTGGAAACAGAACTGTTTTTAAGGGAAATATAGGCAGGCGCTTAATAATTAATGCTGAATCCGTTTCATTGTTCACTACATTACTCATAGCTGTCTGTCCATATTCTAAAACCTTTAATTAGTTTCCATCCGGAAATTGCCTTCCTGGCAATTTCCAGAACGCAAAAGAAATACAGTCGTTAAAAATGAGCAGCACATCCTTGTGCCGCCAGTGTGCATCAATAAATGGATGCACACTAATTAACCTAACCCCAGCGTGATACAAGGTTGTGTTTTACACCAATATGATCAAGTATTCTGGCTACTACAAAATTCACCAGATCATCAATAGAACGAGGCTGATGATAAAAGCCCGGCGAAGCCGGCATTATGGTAACTCCCATCTGACTTAATTTAAGCATATTTTCCAGGTGGATTGAAGAATAGGGCATTTCACGGGTTAATAAGATAAGCTGCTTACGTTCCTTCAATATCACATCAGCTGCACGTTCTATCAAATTATTACTGGCACCATGAGCAATAGCTGAAAGAGTACCCATCGAACAGGGGCAGATAATCATAGTCTGGGCAGGATTAGAACCACTGGCGACCGGTGCTGTCCATTCTTCCTTACCATAAATTTCCAGTAAATCGAAGTCAGACGTTTCCAGGTATTCAAGCAGAAAAAGCTTAAGTGCCGGTTTATCAGAAGGCAGTTCCAGCTCGAGTTCAGTTGCAGCAACAATTCGAGCCGCAGAAGACAACAGTAGATTAACCTTAACCTGTGCAGCAAAAAGACTTTTTAATAATTGAATAAAATAAGGAGCACCAGAGGCACCTGTAACAGCAACCGTTACAAATTTTTGAGTCATAAAGAATTAAATCCTGCTTAGTAAAAAGACTGCCTGTTAAAAATCTGTCTTCTAAAAGCGCTATTAGTATAATAAACCATCTAGCAGCTTTTGATGGATCCCTCCAAAACTGCCATTACTCATAACCAGCAGGTGATCACCACTTTGAGCCATAGCTAAAATTGAGTCTAGCATATCATCCAGATTATTATAAGCTTGTCCCTTATCACCTAATGCTTTCAGAGTATCATCAAATTTTGTAGCATAGTCATCAGGCAGATAGAAAAATATCTTATCAGCACTGGCCAGAGCCCCGGGCAGGGTTTTATTATGAACCTGCATTTTCATGGTATTGGAACGGGGTTCAAGAATAGCAATAATTCGTTCATAGCCTGGAATATGCTGTTTCAGGCCGTCAATCGTAGTTGCAATGGCAGTGGGATGATGGGCAAAGTCATCATAAACGGTAACGTTATTAACCTTACCTTTTATTTCCATCCTGCGCTTAACATTTTTGAATTCTGCCAGGGCATCAATACCATATTTCAACGGTACGCCGGCATGGCGGGCTGCAGCAATAGCCATAACCGCATTATAGACATTATGCAGACCTAACAGCGACCATTTAACCGTTCCCTGCAGCTCATTATTATAATAAACCTTAAATTCTGAACCATCTTTATTGAGCAGAGAAACTGACCAGCCAGTTTGCTGATCTGACACCTCATAATCAACCAGCATCTCAGTCTGGCTCCAGCACCCCATAGCCAGAACATCCTGCAGATTTTTATCGCTTTGAGGATAAATAATTAAACCGTTTCCCGGGACCGTACGGATCAAATGATGGAACTGTTTTTTTATAGCATCCAGATCGTCAAAGATATCCGCATGATCAAATTCAAGATTGTTTAAAATAACAGTTCTTGGATGATAGTGAACAAACTTGGAACGCTTATCAAAAAAAGCCGTATCATATTCATCTGCCTCTACCACAAAAAAAGGTAATTCCCCATTATGGGCTGACACACCAAAATTTTCCGGCACACCGCCAATGAGAAAACCGGGTTTTAAACCAGCATACTCCAGAATCCAGGTCAGCATACTGCTGGTTGTGGTTTTACCGTGAGTACCCGCCACACCCAGCACCCATCTTTGCTGCAAAATATTTTCCGCCAGCCACTGAGCACCGGAAGTATAGGGAATATTCTGATCCAGTACATATTCCACCGCCTCATTACCCCGTGACAGCGCATTACCAATAACCACAATATCTGCTTTAACCGATTTTAAATCTTCTGCCCGATAGCCCTGAATCAGTTCAATACCCTGCTCTTCCAGCTGAGTACTCATAGGCGGATAAACATTAAGATCCTGTCCCGTAACCTTATGCCCATTAGCCCGTGCCAGCAGGGCAATCCCCCCCATAAAAGTACCGCAGATACCTAGAATATGCACATGCATATTAATTAACTCCTAGAAAGTAATTAGATAGATTGCTGTAAGAAATAAAATAGGTAATAGCCAGAGCAATCCCCAGAAAAAAAGAAATTTCCAGGGCTCGCCTGAAAATATGTGCATAGATAGCCAGTATCCAGGCCAGCAGAATTAGATTAATCAACGCAAAACTCTGATCCATTATTATCCCACCCTGCCAGAGCAAGGTCAGGGGAACAAAGAAAAACAGGTTGGTGAATAAACTAATACCAACAAAAGCCGTTATGGTTTGTACAAAACGGCTTTTATATTTAAACAGAAACAGCCAGATCCAGCTAAAAGCAAAAAGTGTTAGTATTGAGGTAAGAGACAGTAAAACAGCATCAAGAGCAGAATAAAAACCCAGGCCAAGTAAGATCTCAATAATCAAATTACAGACAAATAATAGAATAAACAGGCTGACAGAATAGGGAATATCTTCCGGCCCTTTTTTAAAACGGCAGATGTCAGCAAACAGAAGGAGTAGTGCTTTCATATATCCCTGGGGGAGTTTGGGTTGATAAAGGGAGGATTATAGCATTGGGTAGGGAGAGAGCATAGCGTTCAGCGTTAAGCGTTAAGCGTTAAGCGTTAAGCGTTAAGCGTTAAGCGTTAAGCGTTAAGCGTTAAGCGTTAAGCGTTAAGCGTTAAGCGTTAAGAAAGAGCTTAGAGCTTTTCAAGCCGGAAGTAAAATTTTAGAGGGTGAAAACCTGGTCTTGCTCTTTCTTAACCCTTAGCACTTAACCCTTAACCCTTAACCCTGTTTTTTGGCAAAAAAAAACCCCAGACAACGTCTGAGGCTTTTTAGTGTATAACCCTGGCAGTGACCTACTTTCACATGGGAACTCCCACACTATCATCGG
>JALUZF010000175.1 GCA_027012135.1 Gammaproteobacteria bacterium | reverse complement strand
TGATTTCTTTGCGTTGCCGAACGTCCCGCATCACCTGACCCAAGCGAATCTATCGACCAACTTGAATATGGCCCAAAAGGTTGGAATTACCTAGACGTTCTCCAAAACCGCGTCGTGCTTGGGGTCAGTGTGTATGCGATTGTTATGTTTATTTTTTCTTTGTTATTGTAGGTTCACTATCAAGCGCTCCAATCAGATAAAAACTGTAATCCATATAACCAAAAAATCTTTGTATTACAGATAAATCGTTGTAAATGCTATTTCCCAGCCTATATTCATCAGTGTTTATTTTTACGATTTCGTTACCAAAAATTGCGCATGACTCACTTTTGTCCAACACAAAACCATGATCTTTGTATGAATACACTAAATCATGAGCAATACTACTTACTGTTCTGGGGAGTTTAGCCTCATTCGAATTGAGCAATTTTTCTGCATATTGCATTGCTGATTCAGCCACACGTTCATAATAGCCAAGATCAATTGGTTTTACAGAATAGTTAAGGTATTTCGCAAACATCTCAGCAGACTCAGGCGTCTCTTTCACAAGATTTGCGATATGTTGAATTGAATTTTTTAGCCCTAGCGCAGGAAGGCCATCAATTTGAGGATCAATGGGCCCCAGCTCACTCAAGCTTCCCATATGCACTTCATCACCAGCACAGCAAAGAAGTGTTGCAGCTGATTTTGCTTGGCGCGGAACAGTTATTACAAGTTTATCATTTGAATATTCTCTGCATAGTTGGCCAATAAGATATGCTGAACCAATATTTCCACCGTTTGAGGTAAGGATTAACAAGAGAGGTTTGTCCTTCTGAAACCTCGTTACTGCGTTATAAATGCTGTCTGCGTCACTCTTAACCATAGTGGAG
Organism: Gammaproteobacteria bacterium; assembly: GCA_027012135.1. Lineage (GTDB taxonomy): Bacteria > Pseudomonadota > Gammaproteobacteria > GRL18 > GRL18 > JANELJ01. The sequence continues at coordinate 1,167 of JALUZF010000175.1, read as the reverse complement.
GTGTCATACAAAACAGCAATATTGTAATCATTAGCGACGGCATGTTTTGCAGCCGATTGCTTGAGATATAACCTTATATTCTCTTTTGCCTTGCTCTTACCTTCATCGCTTCCTTCAGCACCATAGCCACCAATTATGCTACTTAGGACGTTTCCTAAATTAACTTCCGTAGCATTTCTTTTCTCAGCAGCTTCATTTTCTTCTGTTGATGGATCCGCCTGTACTTCATCATTCATTACGAAACTCCATTTTAAACATAACGACCAAGCTCACCTGCCCGCCGTGCAGTTATCGATTAACTTTACAAACGGCTATACACTTGAATCTACTCTAAAATTCGGCGACGAGTTGCGGGTCAGGTGCAGCGCTTTGTTAGCGCTTTTTTCTTTTTTTATAGATCCAACAGTTTCGCACCATGCACAACCCGCATGATGAAAACTGAATCACCACTTATTTTGTATATAATACGATATTTTTTGTATGTAATTTGCCGATAATTTGTGTCAAAAAAGATGTTTTCAGGGATCAGCGCAAATCTTTCAGGTAAAGTGTCAAGACTGTAGATTTTTTCTTCTAATTCGAGAATGAATTTTTTTGCATTATTAATGCTGTCTTCAGCGATGTAAAAGAAAATATGCTCCAAGTCATTTTTGGCATTGAACGTAATATTGATTTTATATTTCTTTGCCACGTTTGAACTCCTGGAAAAATTCTTTTGCTTCGGTAAACCTCCCTTCATTGATATCTTCTTCCGCGGGTGCGAGAAGCTTTAATAAATTAAATGCATTTGATATTTTTTCATATTCTTTGGCGTCAACCAAGACGGCTTCAGCCTTTCCATTAACTGTTAAAATGACAGGACGCTTTGTTTTGTGAATTTGATCCAGTACGGAATTCGTGTTTCGTTTCAATTCAGTTATCGACCTGATATCTTCGGTAATACTGATTGGCATCTTCTCACCTCTCGATGGTTATAGAAATTTTACATGATGTCATATTCTACACCATTGCGATGTGATTTTGCGAGTATTATTTTGTGCGCTAACGTTCCGCATCACCTGACCCAAGCGAATCTACCGACCAACTTGAATATGGCCCAAAAGGTTGAAATTACCGAGACATTCGCCAAAACCGCGTCGTGCTTGGGGTCAGTGTGTATGCGATTGT
>JALUZF010000174.1 GCA_027012135.1 Gammaproteobacteria bacterium | reverse complement strand
GGCATGTTTGCCAATGCCATGATCACCATTGCTGCTTCTGTTTATATCGCCTCAATGGTCATGGTAGCTAGCGGTACCTATAGCTATGCCTTTGTCACCTATGAATACACACCCTATATCTTCCTGATGATCTACCCCGAAGCCTTCCTGACCGGCCTTGCCATGATTATCCTGATTGTAAACCACCCCCAATGGGTCCGTTCCTTCGACGATAACAAATACCCCTATGGAAGCAAGGAGTAGGTAAGCACAGTATTCCGCGCACCCAGGCAGATGAACTACGCTCTTTCTGAACGCTTTATACTTAACACTTAACACTGATCTTTCCCCCCTATCTGGTTTCAAACCGCCTAAAATGGCATAATACCCTCTGTTTTTTCAGCAGCATTACCGTTATTTTTTACAGGAAATTATATTATGGCAATTGTCGAGTTTGATCAGGAGCTTATTAAGCGTTATGACAAGGCGGGACCGCGTTATACCTCCTATCCAACGGCAGTACAGTTCAGTGAAGACTATACGGTAGAAACCTATAAGGCTTTTGCTGAAAAATCCAATCACTCCGCTAAGGCACTATCGCTTTATTTTCATATTCCCTTTTGCGATACCGTCTGTTTCTACTGCGGCTGCAATAAGGTGGTCACCAAGGACCGCTCCAAAGCGGCACCTTATCTGGAACGGGTGTATAGAGAAATAGCCATGCAGGCCGAATTATTTGATCCGGTACGTAAGGTGAATCAGCTGCACTGGGGCGGTGGTACGCCGACTTTTATCAGCCATAATGAAATGCGCCAGTTAATGGCCGAGACCCGCAGGCATTTTAACCTGCATGATGACGATTCCGGGGAATACTCCATAGAAATTGACCCGCGGGAAGTCAGCCGAGAAAGTATTGCTCTGTTAAGAGAGCTGGGCTTTAACCGCATGAGCCTGGGGGTGCAGGACTTTAACCCGGCGGTACAGAAAGCCGTTAACCGTATTCAGAGCCGTGAACAGACCATGGCAGCGCTGACGGCGGCGCGGGAAGAAAACTTTAAGTCCATCAGCGTGGACCTGATTTACGGCCTGCCGCTGCAGACGGTAGATAGCTTTGATAAAACCCTGAATGAACTGATAGAAATCAGTCCAGACCGGGTTTCCGTTTTCAACTATGCCCATTTGCCGGAGCGCTTTAAACCCCAGCGCCGTATTAATGTGGAAGATCTGCCGCCGGCTTCTGCCAAGCTGGAAATTTTCAAACATTGTATGACCAAACTGACCGATGCCGGCTATGTCTATATCGGTATGGATCATTTTGCCAAACCGGAAGATGAGCTGAGTATTGCCCAGAAAAACGGCGAACTGTACCGTAATTTCCAGGGCTATGCCACCCATGCCGACTGTGATTTGGTGGGTATCGGCATTACTTCCATTGGCACCATTGCCAATAGTTTTGCGCAGAATGTGCGCACCATGGATGAATACTATGCCCGTATTGATGCCGGTGAACTGGCGATATTCCGCGGTGTTGAAATTGATGATGATGATCTGATCCGCCGGGAAGTCATTATGCAGTTAATCTGTCATTTCAAACTGAAGTTTGAGACCATTGAAACACGTTTTGGTATTGACTTTAAAAGCTATTTTGCCAATGAACTGGAGCGTTACCAGGTCATGCTGGAAGACGGCCTTATTACCCTGGATGAACAGGGAATTGAGGTTACAGCCAGAGGCCGTCTGCTGATCCGTAATATCTGCATGGTATTTGACCGTTATATTAAACCGGATCAGGAAACCCAGCGTTTTTCCAAACTAATCTAAGAGCAGGAATTTTATTATCGTCTATACTTGCCCGGGTATAGGGACGAAATTTTCTGTAACTCACCTGTATCCTGTTTTTGAGACTTCATTCATTACCAATGAGTGCTTGAAAACAGCTTCTTCAAGACAAAAGTTTCAATATGTTTGAGTTCATATTGTGTTGCATAATTAAACAGCTCGTTCCCTGTTGTATATATTAGAAAAAAAACTTAATATATTTTTATTCTGGCCGATATAAACGGG
>JALUZF010000173.1 GCA_027012135.1 Gammaproteobacteria bacterium | reverse complement strand
AAACTTAACCCACATTGCGTAAAAAACAGTACAAAACCATAAAAAACAGTGCATTTTATATGTTCTACAGCAGGATTCTGGGTTTCATGAAACATTATCTTGTTGATAATTAGCGCTTATCGTTTTTGTGTTTTTTTGCATTTTCGTTTGTAGACCTACCTGAGCACTTGATATCTATGGAGTTAAGGTGTAATATTGTACCATGTTCGTCAAGCCGTTATCAAAATACAACAAGAGCACAGGGAAGTACTACACGCTTTATCAGTTGTGTGAAAGTTACCGTCTTGACGGTAGAATAAGGCACCATGTAATTGTTGGTTTGGGAAAGCTTGAAGAGCAGTTGGATTCGGTAGAAGCCATTAAATCGTTGGGCAAAAGGATAGAGGAAAAACTGACAGGACAATCGCCTATCCCTTTCACAGTAGACAAAAAGATAGAAGACCTTGCCAATCATTTTTACGAAAAGATAAAAAAAGAGAAACGGTATGATTTTGGCCCAGACAGTGATTACCAGATAGTAAAAATGTCTTCCATAAAAAACAAGGATGCCCGTGAGATAGGTGCAGAATGGCTCAGCAAACAAGCATTTGACCAACTTGGGATAAGGGATTTTCTTGCAAATGAGCAACAATGGTCTCAGGAAGACATCTCTCTTGCCGAGACGCACATCATCAGCCGTACCGTTTACCCTGCTTCAGAACTGAAAACCGTATCTTTTATAAAAGAAAACTCAGCAGTTTGTGAACTGACAGGATACGACAGGGACAAGGTCACTAAAGACAAGCTGTACAGGATATCGCACCGGTTGTACGCAGTAAAGGACCAAATCGAGAATTATCTATCAAAGAAGACCAACGAGTTGTTTGACCTTGAAGACAAGATAATCCTTTACGACCTTACAAACACATACTTTGAAGGACGTATGCAAGATAGCAAGATTGCAAGGTTTGGCAGGAGCAAGGAAAAACGGAAAGATGCCAAACTGATAGTACTTGCAGTAGTTATAAACAAAGAAGGTTTTTTGAAATACTCCAATGTCTTTAAAGGCAACATGGCAGACAGTAAAACCCTAAAATCCATAGTAGATGCCATAAGCCGTAAAACATCATTTTCAGACCGCAGGCCGGTTGTTGTCATGGATGCGGGTATAGCCGTTGAGAAAAACCTTGAAATGTTAAAAGCAAACGGTTACGATTATCTGTGCGTTAGCCGTTCGAACGTAAAAAACTACTATGCCGATACAGACAGTGAACCTGTATTGATAAAAGACAAAAGGGAGCAGCCGATAGAATTAAGGAGGGTCAAGGTTGATGACAAAAATAATACAGACAACTTCTTATGGGTAAAAAGCAAGGCAAAAGCATTAAAAGAAAACAGCATGAACGGTCTTTTGTCACAGCGTTTTGAGGAGGGGCTACAGGCAATACGGGATGGGATAAGCAAAAAAGGAGGCACTAAAAAACTGGACAAAGTGCACGAACGGATAGGCCGGTTGAAACAAAAATACCCTTCGGTGCACAAGTATTATGACATCAAACTTAAAGATGATGGCAAAGGAAAGGCAACGGGATTACATTTCATTCACAAAACCGGGAATGCCCCAGATAAAAAGGCCGGGATATACTTTTTAAGGACTACACTGGATGTTGAAAACGAAAAGACATTTTGGGACATCTACAATATTATCAGAGAGATAGAATACACCTTCAGGGTACTTAAGACCGACCTTGACCTGAGGCCGATATATCATAAATCTGACGATGCCTCAATGGCACACCTTAACCTTGGGCTCATGGCATACTGGCTTGTGTCAACAATACGCTATCAGCTTAAACAACAAGGATACAGAAAAAGCTGGAAAGAGATAGTGCGGATAATGAACACACAAAAATGTGTTACCACATCGATGAAGAACATAAATGACCAAGAAATATCAATTCGCCAATGTACCGAACCAACAGTAAAAGCAAAGGAGATTTATGAGCTGATGGGGTACAAAACCAGACCTTTCTATCGTAAAAAATCCGTAGTGGTACCTGAGGG
>JALUZF010000172.1 GCA_027012135.1 Gammaproteobacteria bacterium | reverse complement strand
AATGACTGGGTTTCCATCCATTTATTGATGGACAGCTACGACACAGGGCTATACCCCCCATTTTTAACAACGACAATTCATTGAAAATACTGCATAAGAAAACCAGTACTGATGGAACTTGTTCACCTTTTTTATGGCTAACTTGTGGGAAATTTTGTTCAATATTATAACGAATGCTGATTGATTCTCCACCATTCATGTCCTTAATGTATCTATCATCAGCTAACAATGCTACTAGATAGGCTTTTCCTGAACGTTAATAATCACTCCAATCACCCGATCTTTCTTTGCCAACTCATCTGATATTAAAGAATAAAACAATGTTTGGTATAGGCGGCCTAATACTTAATATTTACGAAAATATAAGTGCAATCGGGAAGACAAGTTGTCAGATTATTTTACACTTTACCACTGCCTATATTTACATTCAAAACAAATGCTTTTAGAAACAAATAGTTAGATGTCTGGCATTAATTTTGCTCTAATGTTTCTATACGATTATGGAAAAGTGAAGAATATAACATTACATATGGAGATATGACACATGAACTCACTCAAGAAAATAATACAGGGTCTTTCTTGCATAATAGCTTTATTAGGGGTAACTAATTTGTGAATTCATTTGGCTTGGCTTAACAAGTGGTGATATTTTGACATTACCCCCAGGCATGGCAATTACAAACCTATCAGCAACTTTTACGCCAGATGTTTCACCGACGACAGCATTAATGGTTCGTAATGGTGGAGCTGCTTTATCAGACATAACCGATATTTCTTCTACAACCACCGTACCCGAACCAGCATCTCTTGCTCTGCTAGGTTTAGGTTTGGTTGGAATAGGATTTGCGAGAAAAAAGAAAACAACTTAATAAGTTGAATCAATACTTTCAAATGATGTAGCTCTATACTAATTCGGATAAACAAAAAATGGGGCTTTACCACCCCTTTTTTTATTGTCCGTTATGTGTGCAATAATTTCGACTCAACATCCATGTTTTTATGGAGTATGCGTATCACAATAATTTTGGTCCTCTCAGATTCTCGGTAAAAAATAATGTGGCTACTTTGAGGAAATTTTCTATATCCTTTTTTTATGTGTTCACATTTCTTACCCATGGTTGGGGTCTTCGCTAACAAATGAAATACATCATCAAATTGTTTAATATACAAAAAACGCTGGTCTCGACCCCAGCGTTTTTCTGTAAATCGGGCAATTTTTCTTAGGTCTTCCCTGGCTTCCTTGCTTAATTCAAATGCCTTCATTTATCATTTTCGCTATCAAGCTCCGCCATAAATGCTTCGTAGTCATAATCTGCAACACCACTTTTTTCTCCTTCATCAAGCATTCGTCTCAAAGCCTCAAGCCGTGTTTCTGTATTTTCAAGCAACCTAAGCGCAGCCCGAATAACCTCGCTGGCCGAACCAAATCGACCACTTTCAACCTGCCCGGTTATAAAGCTATCAAAGTGATCACCCAGGGTAATACTTGTATTTTTAGCCATATTGCACCTCTTTTATACCAATATATACCTAATTATGGTATTAGAACACATAATAAGTCAATTAAACGGACGTAAAAAACACATCGCTTATTTCAAACGATATTAGATCTAATTTTTTAACCGGGTTCTTAATCCCGAATAACGCCATGTCCGTTCAGTTAACGCTGCTTTCCAGACTGTTTCACTGCCGATAATATACAGATGTTCTCTGGCTCTGGTCAGGCCGGTGTAAAGTAGTTCAGGGCTTAATAAGGGGTATTCCTGGCCGGGTAAAATAATAGCCACATGATTAAATTCAGAACCCTGGGTTTTATGAATGGTCATGGCATAGACGGTTTCAACTGAAGGTAATCGGGCCAGGCTGATTTTACGGTACTGGCCGTCCTCGTTTTCAAACCAGGCCGATAGTTTGCCGTTTTTATCTGGCCATATCAGACCGACATCACCATTAAACAAATGGCTGGAATAACTGTTCTGAATAACCATTATGGGTCGTCCCGGATAGTGTGCACCGGGGCGAACAGATGGATTTAATACTGATAATTGCTGTTCAATAGTTTTATTTAACTGCTCAACACCCCGCTCACCCACGCGGGTAGGAACAAGAATACGAAAGCCTGCCAGTGCGGCAAAGGCCTGCGGTAAATCAGGTGCTCTGGATATGCTTAAAAAATAATGCCTGCAGGCCTGAGAGAGCCAGCTTTCATATAAGGGATCAGGCAGATAAGATAACTGCTCTTTTTCCTTGTGCTCAAAATGAATGCTTTGCTGTTCATTATTCTGCAGGCGCTGGCAGCTTTTCTGAGCCTGGGTACTGATGACTTCACTGGCAATGGCACCAATTTCACCGCCAAAACGCTGGCTGTGGGTTAACAACGTGAGATGGTTATAGTGACTGTTATTATTAATCTGAACAATTTGTCCACTGATCTGTTTGATCTGTTCTGCTGTGTCTGCATGATAGCCCGGATGCGGATGGCAGGCAATGTCAGACAGAACACTGCCGGTTTCAACAGAAGGTAACTGATCCGCATCGCCCAGTAAAATAAGGGTAGCCTGTTCAGGCAAAGCGCGCAGAACACGGGCCATCATGGGTAAATCGATCATGGAGGCTTCATCAATTAATAATACATCACAGTTTAAAGGCTGCTGAGCATTATATTTTAATTGCAGAGAGTTTGGACGAAAGCCCAGAAGCCGGTGCAGAGTGGCGGCTTCTTCAGGAATTGAGTCTATCAGTTGCTTATCAACTGATCTTGATAACAAATCCTCCCTGGCCTGGGCAATAGATTCCTTTAAACGCTGTGCGGCTTTACCGGTCGGGGCCGCCATTAATATTTTTAACTGGCCATTATGTACTCCCTGCAAAGTGGCCAGCAGTCGTGTAACGGTATAGGTTTTACCGGTACCGGGACCACCGGAGATAATACATAAACGTCGACCGGGAGTATTGGCCACAGCCACTTTCTGCCAGTCGGTTTCAGCCTGTTTGGAGTCTGGTTGTTCAAACAGTTGTGAAAAAATGGTTTTAGCTCTGGACAGTGCCTGCTCACTGATCGGTGCCAGTGCCATTCTGTTTTTTAAAGAAGCGGCAATTTCAACTTCAAACTGCCAGTATCTTCTTAAATACAGAGCCTGTTCATCAAAGACAACAGGAGCCTGATCATCCGCTTTAATGGCTAACTCAGCAAGACACCGGCGAATACGGTCAGGAGACGGAAACTGATAACCGTCCAGGTCTTTTTCCCTGTTCTGCCAGTAAGTTTTGTCGGCGACTTCTGTAACGGGCAGACAGGAGTGTCCCTGCCGCAGTCCCCACTGCAGGGCTAATAACAGATGAAATAACAGCTCATTATCAGCCTGATCAAGCTCACGTGATATTTGCGAGGCCATAAAAAAATCAATGGCTTCAATATCATCCAGTTGTTGTTGACAGGTACCGCTGTCAGGATAAATCATGCGGCGGTCTCCTGCTGTCCTGTCCCTTTAAAAACCGTATCCAGTCTGTTCAGAAGTTCAGTATCTATGGCCGTATAATATACTCCGTAAGCCTGATTATTTTGCGCACTCATCGCTCTTAAATAAAGATAATAGACACCGCCAAAATGGCTGTCCGGATTATAATCCGGGATCCTGAAACGAAGATAACGATGCAGTGCCAGACTGTAAATTAAATACTGCAGATCATAGAAATGCTGCTGATTATTTTCCCTTAAAGCCTGCCAGTGATAGTTTTCAAAGCTGTCACCCAGATGAGTGGACTTGTAGTCAGCCACATAAAAGCGTCCCTTGTGTTCAAATATCAGATCAATAAATCCCCGCATCATACCCTGTAACTGCTCATGCCCCGGTAAACGAACCTTTTGACCGTCATTTCGATGCTGTTCCAGGCAGGCACAAAGCTTATTCATATCCACACCATCAAGAGGAAAATAAAATTCCGTTTCCCGCAAGGTCTGAGACCAGCCAAGGTCTGAGAGTTTAAAACTGTCTGTTTCCGGTTCTATGGGAGGCAGGCCTGTGTCCAGGCAATCCTGCAGCCAGAGGATAAGTTCATCCTGTTCTGTTTCTGAAAGACCGCCAAAACGCATGAGCGGCGCCTGTATGGGCCATTCCTGTGTGGCATGTTGTACGGTATTAAAGTTAGTATGTTCCAGAATATCATGCAGTAAATTTCCTGTATCTGCGCCCTTGCGCAGAGCAAAACGTAGTAACTGACTGATATTTTTAACTGACCGCTCCTCAGCTTCATCATCAATATGTTCTTTTTGATCCAGTCTGACAGCATAACTGTCTCTGACCAGAGAGGAAAAAGAACTTAATGACCACTTTGAATCAACAGGATGATTGAGTCTTGAAACAGTATAGTGTTCCTTATTGTTCTGTGTCTGCCTGTGTGTCGTTTTATTGAGCATTCCTTCATTAATATGAATAAGTGCAGAGCTGCCGTTACTGCTATTAACCAGTGCCTGCAGGCTTTCTTCCCACTTGTCGTCATCGGCAAGCTTCAGAGTCAGTCCCAGCGGCGAGTAAATACTATTATCAAAAGGTGCAATCCCCAGGTAACAGCGATGTGCGGCACGGGTAATGGCAACATAAAGCAGGCGGATACTTTCTGCCCGGCCCTCTGCAGTGGTTAAATCAATGGCTTCAGGGCTGGCTCCAAGCTGACATCGGGCTTCATAATTCTCAGGATCATGGTATTCAAAATACTCATGCAGTTGATTACCAAAACGTACAGGATCTTTATAGGAACTGGCAAAAGGTATAAAAACAATGGGATACTCCAGACCTTTGGAACCATGCTGGGTCACAATGCGGATCAGGTTGGCATCACTTTCCAGACGTAACTGGGCCTCTTCCAGACGGGTTTCATTATGACATTGATCCGTGAACCATTTAAGTAACTGCTGCGGATGTTTAAACTGTCTGGAGGCCTGCTGTAATAATTCAGCCAGGTGGATCATATTGGTTAATGAACGCTCATGCTGAGCCGGCTCCGGCTGATAGTCACGGCCAGTTAATTCCATCAGCATGGATATACAGCCTTTTTTAAACCATATATCTCTTAACTGAATCGCTCTCTCACGTTGTTCTTCCCATGCCTGTTCATTACCGGGCTGATTATACTGAGCCAGTTTTTCGGCATTACCGCCCATCAGGTATGTGGATAAAGCCGCAATCAGGAGTGTGTCATTTTCCAGTTCCAGAATACCCTTTAATACCAGAAGAAGTTCTCTGGCCTGATCGGTTTTAAAGATACTGTCTTTTTCACTGAGATAAACACTGGGGAAACCGGAGCGGGATAAACTGTCACGAACTATCTGTGCTTCGGTTCCGGTACGAACCAGTATGGCAATATCCTTCTCCTGAACAGCTTGTTCACCCAGCCTGACATCTGTCAGTAAGCGACTTATTTCAGTGACACACCATTGTGCAAGTGCCTCTCTCAACTCATCAACACGGGAATAATTTTCTGCATCCTGTAACCAGCAATAATTTATGGCGGAAAAATGTTTAACCGGATCCTTAAGCGGCTCCCCTGCCGCTTTAGCCTGTGGGGTTGAATTGATCCGGTTATAGTTAATATCATAACCAAAGACATCCACTGTACCCGGCTCATCCGCCGGCTTACCAAGAAACAAACGATTATAGCCGGTAACAACGCCCTGCTCTGAACGCCAGTTAGTATCCATATACCAGTGATATTCAGCATCATTACGAGCTTTAAGATAGGTAAAAATATCTCCCCCGCGAAAAGCATAGACTGCCTGTTTGGGATCGCCAATCATAAACAAAGTACAATCAGGGTCAGACCTGGGATATAAAATATCCAGGATGGCGTATTGCTGCGGATCGGTATCCTGAAATTCATCCACTAAAGCAACCGGGTACTGGGCGCTTAATGCCGTTTTTAATGCCTGACTGCTGCTGTCCTGCAGCCGGTTGCTTAGATAAGTAATGAGATCATCAAAATCCATCACCATTTGCTGTTCTTTCAGCATAGAGAATTTTTTACGGATCGCCAGTACGCCCAGAGTAATCAGCCTGTAAACAGGAATGCTCTCTATTTGATTTTCAAGAAACTCTTTTCGGCTGCTTAATTGCTTGGTAAAATCATTTTTTAATGTCTTTAACGGTTCAAACAGCGCTTTAAAGTCATCATTACCCCGATAACGATTTCCATTAATAAATTTTCCCAGTTCAGCAGGCACTTCTTTTGCGCCATGACTTTCCAGCCACAGGATTAACTCGGCCCACTCATTATGCCGGCTCTGCTCATCTTTTTTACCCTTAACCAGAACATCTAAAATTCTGCTTTCATTTTCCAGCAGGCTTGTTTTAATGGCTGTTTTTTTATCATAGAACAAATCATCCATAATACGATCAATGTTCTCATTAAAATAACTTTGCATATACGCCTGATCCGGTATCTGCAGATCATAGGATGACGTCAGAGCCTTACCATACTTACTGATAAAGCCCTCAGGTGTATGGCAGTTATTTTCTTCCAGCAGGGCAAAATCCGATTCACTCTGGTTGATTTTGCGTAACCAGTCCCGTACAGATTCTATTAACAGTTCACTGGTATCCGTCTCCATACTCATATCCATGGATAAACCACTGGCAAAGGCCTGACTGCTTAAAGCCCGGCTGCAGAAACCATGGATGGTATAAATAGACGCCTCATCCAGCTCACGCAAAGCAATATTTAGCAAAGCCTCTCTTTGTGAGGACTGTTCTTCCGTTAACTGCTTATCCAGTTCCGAAAAAAACTCGTCTTTATTGACCAGCTCATTCCAGTTATTCAATGCCAGACGGATCTGTTCCTCTATTCGTCCACGCAGTTCTTCCGTAGCCGCTTTGGTAAAGGTCATCACCAGGATCTGCTGGACACTTAAACCTTTTTCTAACAGCAGGCGCAGATAAAGACGGGTAATATTATAGGTTTTACCGGTTCCGGCACTGGCCTCAATCAGGTGACGACCTGACAGGGGTATAGTGGCAGGATTCAGTTTTTGCAGATTGACCGTATTCTTGGACACTATTTAAGCTCCTGCAAATTTTCATAGACGGCCTGATAGCTGTCTAACAGGTGCTGTTGAATTTCAGGCGCCAGCTCCGGTGGTTCAGGATAAAACCATTTAAAATAAGGATCATTATCAAGGGTGATCCGGTTTCGGTCACTTTTTACTTCGCGGTTCCAGTTCGAAATTTGTTTTTCAGCCACAACAGCGGGATCAATATCTTTTAACTGGCCTTTTTCAAACAGGCTTTTTCCAAGAACCGCATGCAACAGGCGGGGCTGAGATAAACCGGACTGCCAGATGGACAATAATTTTTTCAGTTCAGCTTTTGCTTTATCAACAGTAAT
>JALUZF010000171.1 GCA_027012135.1 Gammaproteobacteria bacterium | reverse complement strand
CCCCACTGTTGATACAGCACCTGGTACACATCCCGGGCGAGCTTTTCTTCCTCCCGCATTTTTACAAGCCCTACCTCCTCCTCTGTACTCAAATCCTGCAGGGGAAGAGCGGCAACCCTGGTTGACAGGCCACGCTGTTGTCCGCCGTTGTTCCCCCGTCCATAGGCATGGGCCGGATCAGAGAGAGACAGGAGCATGGCGCAACTCAAAACTATGCCGGCAATCGCTGGTATTGTTGATAGATTAGGCATGATAAAAAACCTCCATGGTAATTATGTTGACTGTAATTGGTTTTCTTGGATACAGCATTATGCATGCCATATTGTGTTTTCTTGTTTTCACCAGTAATTTTAATATATTATGGATTTTGCAGCATCCCAAAGGCCGACATTTTTGGCGATTGTCGACAAATTTGTCGATTTGTCCTTGAAGATATAATTCGGAACGTAAAAAATGATGAACTCGTAAAAAGTCCAGACAATGCTTAAAGATGGCTAAGTAAAAACACAGATATACAAGGAATAGTGTTCTGTGGCGGGTCTTGACTATACATGTAGTATGTTGAGAATCGCCACAGGACACACGACGCAGTAGATCGAAGTTTTTACGACGCCATCAAAAATTAAAAAAAGGACCAGTTAAGAGAGGCCTGGGTATAAAAGTTGTTATCCTCGTCACCACCATATTCCCGGCTGTAATCAGTGCGAATGACCAGAGAGAGGCGGTCCACTATTGTCCAGCTCATCACTATATCACCCTGATTCAGCCAGGAATCTTCATTGCCGGAATATTCGAGCTGATATTCAACCCTGAGTTGCAAACGTTCCAGGGGGGTCCACTGGTAACTTGTCGTCATGTTGACGATATTTTCATGTTCATCAGTATAGTATCCGTACCCGAGACTGATCCTTGCGCCGGGGAGACTGGAAAACCAGTGACTGAGCTGGATGTTTGGATTCCATTGATCATTGCGTGCCGATCCATACTGTTCATAGTAGAGGCTTGAGCCGATTTCCCAGTTTTCGGCAAAACCATATCCCGCTGATATACCTGTCAGTTGCTTGACCTCGATATTCAAGGCCGAACGCTGGCTGTCAGCGTCATAGATGGGGTCCGGTTCCCGTTCCCGGGAGTAATTCATATCAAGCCAGAAACCGGCCCCTCGATAGGAAAGGGCCAGATAGCCGGTAATAATGTGTTCATCGCCATCCACCTTGTAAAAGCCTGAATCATCATTATTGGTAAACTTTTCATCCCGTACCCGAAATGCCATGCCAAGGTTGTCGAGAAGAGGCCAGGAAAGCTGCAAAAAAGGCGCCTGCCGTTTGAGGGAAAAATCAACATCTCCATACAGTTCATTTTTTTGATAAATGGTACCCTCAAGCCAGCCAATACCAATGCTTTTGCCTCGTCCCCAGGACTTACTTACCTGCGTGGTCACTGCCTGTTCTTCCCAGGTGGCGAGATCATGCTCAATGGTTGGCGCATATTCCTTTTCGTGTTGAAAATAATAGTAGACACGGGCCAACACCCGACGCGAACTCCTGATTCTGGTCATGCCCTGTCTGGCTGGCCGATTATCCGGGTTAAGCTGGATGGCCTTTTCGTAGGCGGCCATGGCCTGGTCATTATCACCCAGGGTTTCAAGGATACTGCCAAGACCTGCCCAGAGCCCATCGTTGTTCGGATCTTTTTTTATTTTTTTTTGGTAATTTTTTTTGAGCAGCAAAAGTTGTTTGCGGCCAACGGATTGACCTGCTATGTCGTTGAGTCCGTTGATTCCACTCTCTTCCATGTTTAACTCATTGGTTGTATCACCTAAGTGGAAAAAAAGTTTGATCTGCTGCATCAGGCTGTTTTCAGTCTCAGCAGATGCGGTGTCATTGTTTTGGGAGACCGAGGTTTCTGCAGATACCGGCAAGGCCGTCAACCAGGAAAAAACAATCAACCAGTAGAAATAGGTGAGAAAACGAGACTGTGCAATGGTGGTTTTCATGGCAATCGTTGTGTTGGAAGAATGGGAGAGTGGGAGTGCAGAGGAGAGTAATAC
>JALUZF010000170.1 GCA_027012135.1 Gammaproteobacteria bacterium | reverse complement strand
ATCATGGGGAATTTTGGCTTTTTTTCTTTCTTCTTCAGTGACTTCAAACAGCATGTTTTTTCCGGCATCTATATTAACAGATACTTATTTTACCTTGCCAAAGCAACGCATACCAGCATTAATTACAATTCCAGTTCGGGCCGATACTGTTTAATTAACTCTCTGGCAGGATAACCATAACGCTTAATCCATTGTTGCAGAACCATCTGAGTCATTTTTGTTCCACCTTTAAGATGTTTTTCCAGCCGCTCAAGGCCTTCATCCGATATACGGTTATCACGGGAAACACCCGGGTTTCTTTGCTTATCCATAAATTATTAACCTGAATAAAATATTTAATACCTGGAATTTTATTAAATCAGCATCAGGTATCAATTAAATAATAAGCCAGTTGCCCGGCTGTTTTGTTTTTAGCGATATGCCACTGTTCAGGCAGCTGAGGCA
The DNA here is from genome assembly GCA_027012135.1 of Gammaproteobacteria bacterium. Lineage (GTDB taxonomy): Bacteria > Pseudomonadota > Gammaproteobacteria > GRL18 > GRL18 > JANELJ01. The sequence continues at coordinate 7,009 of JALUZF010000170.1, read as the reverse complement.
ATGGTGTGTTTTTTTCCATTTCGATATAAATTACCGCCTGTTCTGACAGGCAGTTGGACTGGTGCAGCAACTGGCAAAATTTTTCTACCAGGTGTTTATTAAACGGCGGGTCTAAAAAAACAATATCAAAAGGGCCGATATTTTTCTGCTGTAGATAAGCGGCGGCATCCATGTACACCGCCTGGGCATTGTCCACTTTTAATAAGGCCAGATTGCTGCGGATCATTTTTATAGCCTGGAGATTTTTATCCACCATTATGACCTGGGCTGCCGAACGTGACAGAGCTTCAAAACCCAGGGCACCGCTGCCTGAAAACAGGTCCAGGCAGCGGGCATCGGCAATATCAGCCTGCAGCCAGTTAAACAGAGTTTCTCTGACCCGATCCATGGTGGGACGCAGGCCTTCACCGTCAGGGAACTTCAGTTTACGACCGCGCCACTGGCCGCCTATAATGCGCAGTTCATTACTGCCTTTTTTTACAACCGTTTGTTTACCTTTAGCTAAGTGCTTTCTGTGCGCTAAAGGCTTTTTACCACCGGCTAAAGGCCTTTTTCTAGTCTGTGAGCTTTTCAACATCCGGGCCCACAATAATGGTTGCCATTTTATCGGGGTGTACCCGGCGTTTAAAGGCGGACTTTATCTGCTCCAGGGTGACAGCTTCAACATGGGCATTGTATTTGTCCAGATAATCCAGAGGCAAATCATAAAAGCCTATCACGGCGAGGTTTTCCACAATATCTTTATTACTGGCCTGTTTTAAAGGGAAACTGCCGGTAATATTCAGTTTGGCATTATCCAGTTCCTCCTGAGTCGGGCCCTTTTCAATATATTGTTTCAGGTTCAGTCTGACCAGATCAATGGCCTCCTGGGTTGAGCTTTGCTTGGTAGTAAAACTGAACTGATACGGCCCTTCGGCATGCATGGGTATCAGATAACTGCCTATGCTATAGGTTAAGCCGCGTTTGACCCGCACCTCTTTCATTAGCCGGGCACTGAAACCACTACCGCCCAGAATGTGATTGCCAACGTAAAGTGCAAAATAATCCCTGTCGCCGCGTTTAATCCCGGGCTGCCCCATAAGTACTGTGGTTTGTGTGGAAGCATGATTAATGCGGACTTCTACGGCGTTAGCCAGCTGTGGTGCTGAAGGTAATTGTGCAGCTTTTCTGCCATCAGGTAAAGCCGCACTGATCTGTTCGGCATAGTTCCGCGCCTGCTGTTCACTCAGATCACCCACAATAGCCAGTACCGCATTTTTTGCTACATAATACTGTTTATAATAGTTAAGCAGATCATCCCGCGTTAAAGCTTTAAGGCTGTCTTTATTGCCGCCGGGCGGTGTGCCATAGGGATGGTTTTTATACAGTGTTTCATAAAAGGCACGGGAGGCTTTTTTAGACGGTGTCTGTTCAATATAATCCAGCTGTACCAGCATTCTGGCCACTTCACGCTGCATCGCTTCCTTTGGGAAACTGGTATTGGCCAGAACTTCAGTCAGCAGTTTTAAGGCTCCATTTTTCTGTTTGTCATAGCTCAGGGTACGAATATTAATTAAGGCCATATCCCGATAACTGCCATTACCATAGTCAACGCCCAGGGAAGCAAACTGCTCGGCAATCTGATCGGCATTCAAATTTTTAGTGCCTTCAAAGACCAGACCATTAGTGAGTTTAGCCAGACCAGCCAGCACAATACCGTCTTTTGATTTAAAACTGCTGTCTCTGGCCGCTCCGGCATCAAAGATCAGACGAAAGTCAATCATGGGCAGGGTATCGGCTTTCTGGAACAGGACTTCCATACCGTTACTGGTATACCAACGACTGACTTTACCGACACGGTCAGTATGGCCGTCCGTTTTAATTGTCTGGGCATAGCCTGCAGCAGTTAAAAGACTCAGGGAAGTAAAAGCCAGAGCCAGAATAAGAACGGTTTTTAATTTAAAACTTTTATAGCGCATGTTATTTAACCTCCGTACTGGCTGTTTCTGCTTTTGTATTAGCCGCATTCTTTTGAGACTGATGGTTTTGAGCCTGTTTGTCAATCGGGGTTAAACGGGCGATGGTCAGTGTTTTAGGGATCAGGTATTTACGGGCTGCCTGCTGGATCTGTTCCGGGGTTATGGCCTGAATCCGCTCCACATAGCGGCTTTGTTCTTCCCAGCCAATACCCGTAGTTTCAGCAATACCGATTTTCATGGCCTGATAAAACATGGAATCCTGTTCATAAACCGCCGATGAAATCACCTGCGCTTTAACCCGCTGCAGTTCTTCCTCGGATACCGGGTTCTGTTTTACGTCTTCTACCTCCTTAAGCAGGGCAGCTTTTAACTCATCAATAGTCACATCTTTAGCCGGAGTGCCATCCAGTAAAAACAGGGTCTGCATACGGGATTCCAGGGAATAACCGGCTCCGGCAGAAGTCGCAATTTTACTGCCCCTAACCAGATGTTTACTAAAGCGGGCACTGTCACCGCCATCAAGAATACCGGCCAGCAGATCCAGGGCATAGGGTTCCCATTGTTGTTCAGCGGTATTGCTTACCGGAACCTTATAGCCCATAACCAGATAGGGCAGTTTGGCTTCCAGCAGCATTTCCACCTGTTTGGGGCCTTTCTGCTCAACTTCAATCCGCGGCTTGACCGATTTTACCTTAAAGGGTTTCAGGCGGCCAAAATACTGTTCGGCCAGCTTAAATACAGCCTGTGGTTCTACATCACCGACCACCACCAGAATGGCATTATTGGGTGCATAATAACGCTCATACCACTGGCGCAGATCATCGACGGTCATATTTTTCAGATCATCCATCCAGCCGATAACCGGATTATGGTAGCCGCTGCTGTCAAAAGCGGTGGCATTAAACTGCTCATAAGTCAGAGCCTGGGGTTTATCGTCAGTACGCATACGACGCTCTTCCATCACCACCATGATTTCTTTTTTAAACTCATCTTCCGGTAATAACAGTCCGCGCATACGATCCGATTCCAGCTCAAAACTGACCTTTAACCGGCTTTTTTCCAGTTTCTGATAATAGGCCGTATAGTCTTTGGAGGTAAAAGCATTATCCTCCCCGCCATTACGGGCAATGATTTTATTGAATTCACCGACCGGGAATTTTTCAGTACCTTTAAACATCATGTGTTCCAGCACATGGGACACTCCGGTGGTTCCGCCGCTTTCATAACTGGAACCCACCCTGTACCAGACCTGGGATACCACCACCGGCGCACGATGGTCGGGTTTGACAATAACTTTCATACCATTGGGCAGCATTTTTTCATAGACACTCTGCTCAGCCTGTGTATCGGCCTGTTTATCCGATTGAACGGTTTCTGCCAGTGCCATATTAACAAACAAAAGCAGTAACAGGCTGCCAGATACTGTGCTTAAGGCTTTTAGTGGTATTTTGCTCAGGTTTTTTCCTGTCATAAGGATCTTCTCTTCCTGTTTTCTAACTTTTTTTTGGTTTATCAGGTAAAATCACCAAGATAAGAACTTTTTACAAAACAAGTTTTGAAAAGTTCTAATAACGGGTTTAGTGCTGATTTATTTTAATGGGCTAATATAACTTAGATATACCAGGTAGATAAAGTTCAAATTTATTCTATACATGCATTAGCCAGACACATTTATCTATTAAGCAGGAAAATACATGCTCTATGTTCAGCTTTATAAAGCGTAGTCGGTAAGAGTAAAGATGTTTTAGAATAATAACAAATAATAACAAAGGTCTGTTGGTTTTTATGATTCTGTTTGATCAGGTCAGTAAGCGTTACCCGGGTGGGAATGAAGCATTAAGCAATGTTAATTTTCATCTGCGTCAGGGGGAAATGGCTTTTTTAACCGGCCATTCCGGTGCCGGAAAAAGTACTCTGCTTAAGTTAATAGCCCTGATTGAGCGGACCACCACCGGTAATGTCATTATCGGCGGTAAAAACCTGCATAAAGTCAGCCGTCATACTCTGCCCTATCTGCGCCGCAATATGGGGATTATCTTTCAGGACTACCAGTTACTGTATGATCGTACCGTATTTGATAATGTCGCTCTGCCCCTGATCATTAGCGGTTTTTCTTCCCGTGAAGTTAAAAAGCGGGTGCATGCCGCACTGGATAAAGTGGGTCTGCTGCGTTATGAAAAAAAATACCCGGTTACCCTTTCCGGGGGTGAACAGCAACGAGTCAGTATAGCACGGGCCGTAGTTAATAAACCGGCTTTGCTGCTGGCTGATGAACCGACCGGTAACCTGGATCCCGATCTGTCCCTGGAAATTATGAATCTGTTTATGGCCTTTAACCAGGTGGGCGTAACGGTATTAATTGCTACCCATGATATCCCCCTGATCAAGCAACTGGATAAACGTATTGTCCATCTGGAGCATGGTCAGTTGCTGACGGTGGAGGAAAACTAATGGCCGGACAATCCAGCGGCACTGAAAGCCAGGTTCAGTTAAGACAGCTACGTCCCAGCTTTTCTTCGCGCTTTAAAGAATTTTTTATCCGTCATCTGCAGGTGTTTTTCTATTCCCTGGGACTGCTCAGCCGTACACCTTTCTCAACTCTGCTCACAGCTGCTTCCCTGGGTATTGCACTGGCTTTGCCTGCAGGCCTGTATGTCATACTGGATCATGCCAAACAGCTCAGTGGTGACTTTGACAGCATTAACCAGATATCGCTGTTTATGAAACAGGATGTCAGCACTCAGGCCATTGAGCGGCTGCAGAAAAAGCTCAATGCCTGGCCAGAAATAGCCCAGGTCAAACATATTGATCGGGCTGCGGCTCTGAAGGAATTTCAGGAAAACTCCGGTTTTGGTGATGCCCTTAAAGCATTAAAGGCTAATCCTCTGCCGCATTTGCTGATAGTCTATCCCAGCCTGACGCATAATGAACCGGAACAGATCAACCGCCTGCTGGCAGATTTAAAAAAACTGCCGGAAGTTGACCTGGTTCAGCTGGATATTCAGTGGCTGCAGCGCCTGTATGCCATTATCCATATTGCTCAGCGAGGTATTTTTATTATTGGTGCATTACTGGCTCTGGCAGTATTACTCATCATCGGTAATACCATTCGCCTGGCCATTGAAAACCGGCGCAGTGAAATTGTAGTGATGAAACTGATTGGCGCCACCGACAGTTTTATTCGCCGGCCGTTTCTTTATACCGGTTTCTGGTACGGCCTGTTCGGCAGCCTGATAGCCATATTACTGGTTAACCTTTCCCTGCTTATGATCAGTAATCCGCTGACCCATTTATCATCTCTTTACAATAACAGCAAATTATTTTCCCTGGGTTTAATGGGTGTTAACACCAGTCTGACGTTACTGGTATCCGGTTGTGTGCTGGGCTGGCTGGGCGCACGAATGGCAGTAGGCAGGCATTTAAAAGAAATAGAACCTAAATAATATAAAACTCGATATTCACTGTTCGGTTGACCCGCCTTTATTATTTTTGATACAGTATTTTATTATTACTGCTATTAATGAATATCCTAACCTTCCAAAAGGGCTTTAAAATGAAAAAACTTTTACCCGTACTGTTTATTGCCGGTGCATTTCTAAGTGGTTGTGCGCAAAACACAGTGAGTGAAGACAAATATTCCGGTTTTTTAAGTGATTACTCTATACTGACTGATTCCCCCACCAATGATAATGCCAAAAGTTATGTCGCTTCAGGCGTTGACTGGTCACAGTACAGCAATGTTATGGTGGACAAGGTTCTGATCATTACACCCGATAACGCAACCAATGATGTGGATCAAACTCTGCTGGTTAAAATTGCTGACCGTTACCAGGCTCTGCTGAAACAGAAGTTATCACAGAATTTCACTGTAGTGGATCAGGCCGGTCCCGGCACTCTTAGAGTACAGGCAGCCATTACCAGTGTATATCTCAGCTATGATGATATGAAAGCCTATCAGTATATTCCCATTGCCGCAGCGGTCACTGGTATTTCCAGAGCCAGCGGTGCTTCAGACAAAAGGTTAAGAGTGGTTTCAGAAGTTAAGGTAGTGGATTCAGTCAACGGCAAACTGCTGGCTGAGGGTATCGATCTGGAGTCTGGAGATAAAGCCATAGATGAAACAGATAAGGTTCAACTGTCTGATGTGGCCCCGGTTCTGGATTTCTGGGCAGGCCGTATCAGTTCCCGTCTGGCTAATCTGGTTAAAAAATAAACAACCATAACAGACTATCCTGACCCTCTCCGTCTGGAGAGGGTTTACTAATCTTCCACTATGTCCAGTTTTGACTCAGCAGCCAGCGCCTCTTTTGCTTTCTTTTCTGAATTTCTTGAATACAGATAAACAATCAGATTCTTTGATAAAAACATTACGGCCATAAAGCACAGGCCAATTAAGAATCCCAGCCAGGGTTTTTCCTGAAGTATAGTAATGAACCAGAGTGTATTTCCCATAATATTCCCCTAATAATAAAATAACACTATACACCCTCTATTTAATCATCTCAGTAATATAACTCACATAAATCCATTATTTATTGTTTTAATATAATCACCTGCCTGTCATAAGCTACTGCTGACGCAAACCGGGAATAATGAATGAATAAGGGAACGACAACATACGCACTGGTACTGATAACCATCTGTGTCGGTCTGATGTTTGCTTTTTTCTATCAGCCTGCACGGGTTCGGGAGCTGAACCAGAAACTTGAAAACAGGGCTGAGATCCGTAACTTCCCTTATCATTTTAAAGTATTACGCATTAATCAGGGAATTGCCACTATTAATAGCCCCATTTCTACTGATGTTCCCTGCGGCAAGGTAATTGGTCTGATTTTTCCACAGGTTAAAGGCCTGAGCATGCTTTCAGATGATTATCAGCAGGCCAGGAAACAGCTGGCACGGGTGCAGACTGAGATTGAAAAAAGCATACTCGCTGAGCCCGATATCCGGAAGGTTAAATGGCAACTGGATCGGGGCTGGCTAATCCAGAACGGTGTTAATATACCGCCGGAAAGCTATTAAGCGGTCAATAAATACCTATAAAAAACAAG
>JALUZF010000169.1 GCA_027012135.1 Gammaproteobacteria bacterium | reverse complement strand
TTATTCATCCCTGAATATTCCTGACCTACCCCGGTTAACTGCCCGGCAGAAAACTGAGCTTTATAATCTGGGACGCTACCTAAGCCAGATACTGGATAATTTAAAACACAGCTGGAATAAATGGATTCTGGGTTATGATAAAACTCAGCAGCAGCTTTTTCTAAAACTTCTGGGGCTTTCCGCCAACTGGCAAATTCTGATTATTTTATTAATCAGCAGTACTGGAATAATAGCTCTTATTTTATACGGGGTTTATCGGTATCAAAACAGAAAACGGCCCGATCCGGTGATAATGAACTATCAAAGGTTTCTTCAAAAACTGATTAAATCCGGAATGACTATTTTACCTTCCGAAGGACCTGAATCTATTCACAAAAGATCATTAATCAAGTTTCCAGAAAACACCTATGAATTAAATACTATTTTTAATTTATATTTACGGATACGTTATGGCAAGCAAGCTTCCAGAAGGGCTATGAATGATTTTCGGATTGCGGTTAAACAATTGAGTTTAATTAAGCATCACCTATCTGTTAATTTATAATTCAATTAACAACTGTTTTTGTGCTTTACTTAATGCCTTAATACTACATTCTCTTTTACTGGCTGAACTTCTTGTATGATTGTTTTCTATATAGACAATCTTTTGCGGAATATGAGAATAAAAGTATTTTGCCCCTTTTTTATTTTTATGCTGTTCAAAGCGGCGTTCTACATCCGTACTGATACCGGTATATAAGGAACCGTCAGTACAGGCAATAATATAGACCGACCAGTTTTTAGAAAAATTTTTATCAGCCAAGTATGTGCTCTATGGTTTCAATTAATTCTTCTGTTTTTACCGGCTTGGCCAGAAACTCATTACCACCGATATTACGTCCCATATCTTTGGTTTCCGCTTTGGTAACAATAGCCGTCATAAACACATAGGGAATAGAGGCCAGTTGTGGATCTTCACGAATTTCTGCTATAGCTTCATCACCGCTCATATCAGGCATCATAACATCCATAAAAATCAGATCTGGTTTAAATTCTCTGGCGGCTGCCAGGGCTTCACTGCCCTTGTTTACCGTCATGACAGTATAATTTCCTGTCCGTTCCAGGTTCAGTTTTACCATTTTGGTTAAAACTACTTCATCATCCACTACCAGTATTTTTTTAGTCATTTCGTTTGTCCTTATTACTCTTAAATGGAAACAGTATTATCACTTCCACCCCCGCTGTATTATCCATTCTATTACGCATAGCTATCATACCATGATGTAATCCAATAATGGTTCTGGATACCGATAAGCCCAGCCCGGTACCTTCACCCTGTGCTTTGGTTGTAAAAAATGGCTCAAATACTGCAGTTTCATGCTGTTTATCCAGACCCGTTCCGGTATCCAGTATTTTAATTTCTATTACCTTCTGTCCTAATTTAAACTGACCTTCACAGTTTTCGATTATCCAGGAATCGGTCACTGGTTTTATCGAAGTATATATCGCCAGTTTGAAAACTCTATTGTTTATATTACCCTGTTGTTTAGCGGCTGTTAGCATAGCCTGAATAGCATTCATAAACAGATTGATAAAAACCTGCTGCAGTCGATTTTTATCCATGGGTATATCGGGCAATTGTTCATCCAGTTTCAGACTAAGGCTAATATTATTCTGTTTTACTTCATGTTCTATTAAATGGATGCTGTTTTTTATTACAGTATTAATATTATCCTGCTGCATCTGCAGTTCTTTTTCTCTGGAAAAATCCAGTAATCCCTTTATTACGCTGTCTGCCCGTTCCACAGCATCTTGCATATCATTTAAAAGACTTGTAACTGTTTCGTCATTATCCTCCCCTTTTAAATAATCAATACTCATTTGCAGTATGGCCAGGGGATTTTTAACCTCATGAGCCACCCCGGCAGAGAGGCGGCCCACTGATTCCATTTTCTCTGCATAAATAAGTTGTTTCTGGGCTTTTTCCAGGGCTCTGGTTCGCTCAGCTATTTTCTGTTTTAAGGTTCGGTTCCAAAATAAAATTCCGAACACACCGATAAAGACTATTAATGTAATAATTATCACCGGATACCAGAACTGGGTACTCTGCCAGAAAGTAATCGGCTGCAGTTTTATCCACTTATTATAAATATGATCTTTTTCTTCCTCGCTAATATTATCTATAGCTTTCTGCAAAACACTCTGCAATAACGGCCAGTCTTTTCTGATCCCAAAACTGAGTTCCAGCATTCTATGTTCATGTTTGGGTACATGTACAATATTCAGATTACTGATCCCCATTTTTTTCACTGCATAGCTTACCGTCGCCAGATTGCTGATCATGGCATCTATGGCACCCAGAGACACCATTTCCACACCCGATTCATCATTTTCCAGACGCACAATTTCAATATCAAAATCAGACTGTTTCAGTAAATCATCCCAGTAGGAATCAGTCACTACGCCCACACGCTTACCTTGCAAATCATTTAGGTGTCTGTACTGATGAGAAGAAATAATAACCGCAGGAAATGACAGGTAGGGTCGGGTAAAAAGAAGGTATTGCTCACGTGTATTGTTTCTGGCAATGGCTGATATCAGGTCAATTTTTTGATCTTTCATCCCCTGTAAAATATCAGACCAGGAATTTTTTCTTATCGGAATAAATTTAACCGGTAATTTTTTTTCCAGTATTCTGAGATAATCAATAGCAATTCCCTGAAACTGATTTTTACCATCCAGCCATTCTACCGGTGGAAAATCCGGATCAGATGCCACCCTGATCTCTGGATGTTTTTTTAACCACAGTGTTTCTTCTACAGTAAACACCAGAGGTGCTTTTATTTCAGTATCAAAAGCATATAATGAATTAATAAGAAGTATAGCGGTTATAAATAATAAAAGTTTCAATAATCACCATGTCTATTTTATATTTCTAAAAATTCTTTTTATGAAACAATCCGTTATTTTATTTTCCTATACAAAAACTGGTAAAAATCCTTCCAAGTAAGTCATCCGAAGTAAATTCTCCGGTAATTTCAGACAGAGCATTCTGGGCGAGACGGAGTTCTTCGGCCAGCAGTTCACCGGCTGAATATTCCTGTAATTGCTGCAGTCCGTTTTCTACATTCTGAATGGCTTTCTGTATGGCTTCCAGATGTCTGCGTCTGGCCATAAAGGTTCCTTCTCCGGCACTCTGGTAACCCATACATTGTTTTAAATGATCTTTTAATAATTCAATACCGGCATTATGTTTAGCAGAAAGGAAGATTTCTGTTTGATGTTCAGAGTGATTGATTGAAGGCATTTTGTCTCCCAGATCAATTTTATTATGAATTATGGTAATATCTATGGATTCCGGAAACTGAGCCATTAACTGCTGATTGACTGTCTGCTGCTGTAGATCATCAATTCTGGATTCATCCACAACCATCAGTATTTGATCGGCGTTTTCTATGACATCCCAGGCGCGTTTTATGCCGATTTTTTCCACTTCACAATCACTTTCCCTTAAACCGGCTGTATCAATAATATGCAGCGGCATACCGTCAATATTGATTTCTTCTTTTAATACATCACGGGTGGTTCCGGCAATATCTGTAACAATAGCAGACTCTTTACCGGACAGCGCATTAAGCAGGCTGGATTTGCCAGCATTAGGCTGTCCGGCAATGGCTACGGTCATGCCTTCGCGAATTAAACAGCCCTGTTGTGCTTGTTTTAAAATGGCATTCAGATCCGTTAGTATATTCTGAGTATCTTTTTCTACCTTGCCGTCTGATAAAAAATCAATTTCTTCTTCCGGGAAATCAATGGCCGCCTCAACATAAATCCGCAACTGGATTAAGGCTTCAACCTGTTCATGAATTAACTGGGAAAATTCGCCCTGCAGGGAACGCAGTGCGGAACGGGCCGCCTGCTCGCTGCTAGCTTCAATTAAATCGGCAATGGCTTCTGCCTGGGCTAAATCCAGTTTGTCATTTAAAAAAGCCCGTTCACTGAATTCTCCCGGTTTAGCCGGTTCTGCTCCCAGGGTAAAAACTTCCTGTAGCAGCATATCCATTACCACGGGGCCGCCATGTCCCTGCAGTTCCACCACATCTTCACCGGTAAAGGAATTGGGTCCGGGAAAATACAGAACAATACCGGAATCTATAATCTGATCGTTTTGACTGTAAAAAGGCAGGTAATGAGCAAATCGGGTTTTAGGGGTCTGTTTAATGATGTGTTTGGCAATGTTTAAAGACCGGGGGCCGGACAGTCTGATAATGCCCACGCCCCCTCGACCGGGGGCGGTGGCTAATGCGGCAATAGTACTAATAGAACGATCAGGCATTCTCTATTTTTTTAGTAATATACCATTGCTGGGTAATAGACAGCAGGTTGTTGACCACCCAGTATAACACCAGACCCGATGGGAAGAAGGCAAAGAATACCGTAAAGATAAACGGCAATGCCATCATAACCTTGGCCTGTACCGGATCCATAGGTGCAGGATTCAGTTTCTGCTGAACAAACATGGAAATACCCATGATTAACGGCAGAATATAATAAGGATCCGGTGCAGAGAGATTATTAATCCACAATGCAAAATCAGCCTGACGCATCTCCACACTTTCCAGTAATACCCAGTATAGTGAAATAAAGACCGGGATCTGTACCACTACAGGTAAACAACCACCCAGTGGATTGATCTTTTCTCTTTTATACAGATCCATCATGGCTTTATTCTTTTCACCAGGATTATCTTTGTACTGTTCCTGGATCGATTTTAACCTTGGAGCCACTTTTCTCATATGCGCCATAGATTTATACGAATGTTCAGATAATTTATAGAACATTCCCTTAATCACCATGGTTAACAGGATAATAGATACACCCCAGTTACCTACAATCCCCTGAATAAGGGTCAGCAACCAGAAAATTGGATGGGCAATAACAGACAGGAAGCCATAATCAACGGTGGAATCCAGCCCTTCAGCCAGATCGTTAATATGTTCCTGCAGCTTGGGACCAATAAACAGAGTATCGCTTAATACCAGCTGCTGTTTTGGTTCCACCAGTTTTTCTGAAGTTATTGTGCCTATAATATAACGGGGTTTTGCAGTATTTTTATTAGTGACACGTGAATAGTAATTTTCTCTGCTGTCCTTAGGCGGGATCCAGACCGACATAAAATAATGCTGGATAAAGGATACCCAGCCGCCGGTATTCTGCATGGAAAAATTCTGTTCCAGCATTTCCTTAAAATCAATTTTTTCAAAGCCGTCACCATCCTTGGACACCATAGCGCCGGTATAGGTATGAATGAATTTACTTTGATTCTTATCTTCAACTTCAGTTCTCTGGAACTGACGATACAGATAACCTTTCCAGGCCAGATCACTATTATTGCTAATAGTATGATCCACTTTTATTTCATATTTACCCGGGAAGAAGGTATAGGTTTTAGTGAGGGTAAATTTGCCATCGGCTGAAGTCCAGCTTAAAGGCACTTTCAGTTCATTATTAGCACCCAGTTCATAATTCAGCTTCTGGGCAGTAAATTTAACTTTATGATCCGGTGCATAAGTGCCTTTACTGGCGGCCAGCAGGCCAGTCTGACTGACGTAGTACAAACCGGATTTATCATTCATTAATACCACAGGACTGGGATCGGTATTTACATCTACCGGGTATTGCAGTAAAGCCACACGATGTATATCACCGCCAATGGTATCTATTTCAATATCAAAAACATCGGTTTTTACTTTAACCCGCTGACCGCTGAGGATTTTCTGTTCAGGTTCAGGTGCAGCCGCGGTCTGTTCACTGGAATCTGAACTTACAGGTGCTGAAGGCAAATCACTGCTGTCCTGTGTCTGTTCATTAGATTCAGGAATTAAAGCGGCTGTTTTTTCCTGATTCTGATCCTGTTTCTGGGTTTGAGTTTGTTGCGGGGGCGGATTAACCTGTAATTGCCAGGACTGCCACAGGGACATAGAAACCAGCATAAATGCAGCAAATAAAATTAAACGTTGTGTATCCATGGTATGACTTTTTTAATCACTAATTTTTAAATGGTTTAAAATACTATTAAATCTTGTTTTGATTTTACCGTTCTGTCTTTCTTTTGTTCTGACAGTTTTTCGTTCTGACAGTTTTAGCTCTGGCAGTTTTTTCAAACTTATATCATAACTTATCTGTTTTCTGTTTCAGCATATCTTTTTTTTCTGGTACTGGATCCAGACCACCGGGATGAAAGGGATGACATCTTAATAGACGTTTTAATCCCATCCAGCTGCCTTTTAAAACCCCGAAACGTTCAATTGCTGTATGGGTATAACAGGAGCAACTGGGCAAATAACGGCAATTATTACCCAATATTGGACTGATCAGGTATTGATAGCCCTTTAATATCGCCAGCGTGACTTTCTGGAAAATAGTCATGTCAGATAATACTCGTATAAACTATTCATCTGAATACCTGGCCCATAAAGCATTGTTATACAGTTTGAAGTCAAGAAACAGATTCTACCAGATACAGACTCATATGGCTTTATAAGATTTCATTAATTTGCCCAAATTATCGGCTATAAATTAAATTATTTTTTACCAGACTTATTTAATCTGGTCGATTTTCTATCCGTATTTGTCAGCTTTTTTCTTAGATAATTCAATTGCCTGGATATAGACTGGGTAATTACCTGATTATCCATTTTATCAATACCGGGTCGAACCAGTAAGACATAATCCGCACAGGCAATTTTATACTGATTTAAACGGAAAAATTCCCTGGCCAGACGTTTTATACGGTTTCGATGAACCGCTGTTTTAACCGATTTTTTGGCAACAGCCAGTCCTAAACGCGGAGTAGCTGTATCAGGATTATATTTGGCTAAAATCGTAAGTAATTTATCTGAGGAACGAAACGGTTGGTTAAAAACGTACTTATAATCTGAAGGAAGGAGCAGCCTGTGCCTACGGGTAAACTTATTTCCAGTAACCATTTTTTTTCAGGCATTCTCGTGATCAGGTGTTATAACCAGCTGTCGTAAGACAGAAAAACAATGTAATTTAACTAAAATTTCTGATTATAAATTAGTTTTTACAACTTGATTTGGCCAGAATGTATCCTGATGATTTAGCAACTGGGTATCACAGGTTTTTAAATATAGAATACTTAAAAACCTGTGAAGCAGAGGACAAAATTATACAGCTAACTTATGACGGCCTTTAGCACGACGTGCATTTAAAACTTTACGACCTGCCTTGGTAGCCATACGGGCACGAAAACCGTGAGTACGCTTACGCTTCAGGTTACTTGGTTGGAATGTTCTTTTCATAGTATTTACCCGAGTATCACTCTTTAAAAAATTATCAAAAATAACCCATAAGGCTCTTTTGTGAGCCGGCTATTATACGGTCTTTATATATTATTAGTCAATAATTAAATACTTTAAATATTATACCTATTTCTGGGTTGCAGTAAACTATGGTTAAAATATTCTACACCTTCTGTAG
>JALUZF010000168.1 GCA_027012135.1 Gammaproteobacteria bacterium | reverse complement strand
GAATTTGGGCTCATCAAAAAATAATGATCAAAAAAATAGTAGGCCCGATAGTCTTTACACTGATAATAAGAGAAATGATCACTCTTACTCTTTTTCCATTTCTTTGCCCTATCTTTATTATTGGCATCCGCAAAAAGCCATTAAATTTTATTCGGGCATAGGCCCGCGTTTATCTTATGGCTATTATTATTCGAAAACCCATCAACAATTTGATGCTCCGCAACAAAGCTGGAAAGATATCTCCGATCAGAAAACCGCTGCTTATGGAATTGGCCTGCGCGCTTTGGCCGGAGTGGAATGGTTCTTTCATCAAAGTATGAGTTTGAGTTTGGAATACGGGGCTTTACTGGATTACAATCATTCAAAAATTACTTCTAATTCCGAATCAATCAAACAAACAAGTGTAAGACAGGAACGAACGCAAACAAGAAACTATTGGAAATTCTATCCCAAATCCATTTTCCTTGTATTGAGCGTTTACCTATGAAAAAAATCGAGGAAAATGTGGATTTACCTGTTCCGCGCGGGCCAAATAAGAAATAGGCGGTTTGTGGCGGATTAAAAAATCTTGGAATGTAAGTTTCCATTTTTCCCCGAATTTTGGAATTACCGATTCCAAAATCACGAGATATTTTTTGGATATGCAAGAATAATACCGTATTTTCCTCGAATTATTAAGTTAGTTACATGAACTGATTGGGAACTGAACTGGGAATTGGGAATTAGGTTGCGCCGTGCAAGCCCATAAGGTGGGGATTTATGGCGTATGATGAAACACCTTTTAACCTAACCTGTTCCGATGAAAGAGCGGAACCCGGCAAGGACTGGTCATCCACCGGAAGCGCGTTTTGCACAGTCAGCAGAGATGCTGGCGTGAAGCGTAAACAGCGACTGATAAAGGTATAGTGTTTAGCTTCGAAAGACAATTTAACGTTGAAGCATTAAAGTTCCTAGTCTTTGGTGCAACATCTGCGAAGCGTTAATGACAAGTGAAGCGGATTCGACCGGAGTTTGAAGCTATATCAAAGTCAGGAAGGTAGGTATGGGAACACGGGAGAGCCTCCCGCTTCCGCACGAGATTTGGGTTTGACGGATTGACCCAGCCCAAAGAATCCGAGCTTGGTTGGTAAGAGTATCCACCAACGCAAGCGCCAAGAAAAGCGATACTCCGTAGCGGTATCCGAAGCCAAGCGAGAGCAAGGTCAGGAGAAGAGCGAAGGCAGTCTTAGCGTCTTCATAGTACCGTAGAAAGTCGGGAAATCCCTCCCGTGGAAAGCCGACGATTAGGGAAGGGAGACGCGCTAATTTCGGGCCTGTAATTCGGAGACATAGTATGAACCGGAGTTGTATGTAACATGTTAACGCAAGAATTACAGATAGCAGAAAGGGCAAGGAACCACAAGCATGAGGCCTTGACGAATCTCCATCAATTCATTGATATGGAATTGCTGGCAGACAGCTATCGACAACTAAACAAGCACAGCAGTGCAGGAGTGGACGGAAAGAGTTGGCAGAGTTATTCGGTCAATACATCCGAACGCCTTGCCGAGCTGCTGTCCTTATTCAAGAGCGGCAGGTATAAAGCGCCTCCGATACGCCGGGTATATATTCCCAAGAACAAGACGGAAGTCCGCCCGATCGGCATTCCGACGATAGGGGATAAGATACTACAGGAGAGCGTCCGTCGAGTTCTTTCCGCAGTTTACGAAGAAGAATTTAAAGATTTTTCTTACGGCTTCAGGAAAGGCAAATCGGCACACCAAGCGATTGAATATCTGTTTAGGGAAGTAAGCTTTAAAGGTTTGCATTATATAATAGATGCGGATATAAAAGGCTACTTCGATAGCATATCGCATAGTCGATTGCGAGAGTTTCTTGACCAACGGGTGAAAGATGGGGTATTGCGTCGCATGATAGATAAATGGCTTAAGGCGGGCATTTTGGAAGATGGCCAAATAAGCTATCCGGAAAAAGGTACGCCTCAAGGTGGCAACATATCGCCGCTATTAAGCAACATTTATCTACATTATGTATTAGACGTATGGTTTTCAGAACAGATTCAGCCATTGCTGAAG
>JALUZF010000167.1 GCA_027012135.1 Gammaproteobacteria bacterium | reverse complement strand
ATTCTGCTGAACTACAGTAGGGATAGTCAGAATGAAATGGATCAGATGGCGGCAATGTTTCAATCATTGATCACCATTATGCAGGATCTCACCACCCGAATCAGTACTTCAGTACATTACGCAGCAAAAGGTGACTTTACTTCCTGTAAGTTAACCGGTGACGGTCTAAAAGGTGATTTTCTGGTTGCTATTAATAGTGTTATCAAAGGTATTAATGCCATGCAGGAAGCACATGACAAGCAGGAACTGATTTATTTTAATTTGAAACTGCAGACCCTCAATAATGTGGGTGGCAGTATTACCCTGATCCAGAGTGAAATTGCTACCATTGTTGATAACCTCTCGGGTATTTTAAGTACTACCCGTGAAACCAGCAACCAGGCTTCAGATAGCCTGCTGGTAGTTGAAGAAATTTTAACCAAGCTCAATACCCTGGTGGAAAATATTTACAATTCCAATGCTACTATTGAGGGGCTGGAAGAAAAAAGCAACCAGATCACCTCGGTTGTGGACCTGATTCAAACCATCGCAGAACAGACCAATCTGCTGGCTTTAAATGCCGCTATTGAAGCAGCAAGAGCCGGTGAACACGGCCGTGGTTTTTCAGTGGTGGCCGATGAAGTACGCAATCTGGCTGAACATACCCAGAGGGCGACCAGTGAAATTGCCGAGTCAATTCAGTCCATGAGGCAGGAAACCACCTCCATCGTAGAAAAATCCGAAAACATGACACAGCTGGCCAATGATGTTTCCGAACATGTTGAAAACTTCAAAGGCACCATGACCAAACTCAACAATGATGCCAGAGACATGTCCAGCCTGGTCGGTGGTATGGAATGCCAGGCATTTATTGTACTGGCAAAGATTGATCACATTATCTTCAAGTCCAATGCTTACACAGCCATGATAAATAATGAAGGTACGGCAGAATTTGCCGATCATAAAAACTGTCGCCTTGGTAAATGGTATCAGACTAATGGCAAATCGGTTTTCTCCAGAACACAGAGCTACCCCAAACTTGATATGCCCCATAGCAAGGTCCATTTAATGGTACAGAAAAATATGGAATATATTCGTACTGCTGACAAACGGCTTGAATTTGAAGATACTATTATCGAAAACTACCAGACCATGGAAGTGGCCAGTAAAGAATTATTTGAATTACTTAACGCCATGAGAAATGAAGTGCTCATCCTTAAACAGGAACCAGATTCATAATTAGTGTCCATCGGAAAATGATTTTTTTAGTCCCCCTTTTTCAAAGGGGGAACACAGGGGGATCAGGTTCTTGATTTGCAACCCCCTCAATCCCACTTCTAGAGAAGGGAAAGTTAAAACCTCAATAAATCTGTTAAACAGCAGAATAGACAGTCTGTAATATGACTATGATATAATCCAATCATGACTTTTTATCCCAGCACTGTACTTATTTCCTTCTGCCTGACTCTGTCTCCTGTCCTGCCGGCAGATACCTTTGTTTCTGATATGGTAAACACCAGTCCTGACCGGCAGAGGTTTTCCATGTGCCATGGTCAGGGCTGCAGGGAAGTGGAACAATTATCTCTCAGTGATCAGGAATGGCAGAAAATCTCTGCCCATTTTCAGCCCCCGGCCCAGTCTGCCCGCCAGGAACGTCAGCAAATTGCCCTGGCCATAGCTGAATTTGAAATAATTATTGGCAAAAAAACCGGTACCGATCGGGATAAAGCCCGACTGTTTGAACATATGGGTTCTCCAGGCCAGCTTGACTGTATTGATGAGTCCACCAACAGCACCGTTTATTTAATGATTTTAAAAAAACACGGTTTATTACGCTGGCATGAACCCATGGATCATGTTACCCGTGGTTTTTTTATTTTCGGCTGGCCGCACAGCTCTGCGGCCATGCGGGAAATCAGACATCCTGAACGTGAATATGCTGTGGATTCCTGGTTTAAAGATAATGGAAAACCGCCATATATTATTCCCCTGGAGCACTGGCGTGAAGGCTGGGAACCACTGGACAAAAGCTGAGATATGAATCAGAACCAGAAACCAACAAAGACAGATACACCGGTTATTGTCGGCCTGTCCGGCGGCGTGGATTCATCCGTTGCAGCCTTATTGCTCCAACAGCAGGGTTATGACATATCCGCTGTATTTATGAAAAACTGGAATGAGGATGACAATGAGGGCTTTTGCCCGGCTGAAGAAGATTTTGCCGATGCCCAAAGTATTGCAGTCGAGCTGGATATTCCTTTTCACGGGGTGAATTTTGCACCGGAATACTGGGATAATGTATTTGCTTACTTTCTGGCTGAATATAAAGCCGGACGCACACCCAACCCCGATATATTATGCAATAAAGAAATTAAATTTAAGGTATTTCTGGACTATGCCCTGGCTCAGGGCGCAGAAAAAATAGCCACCGGTCATTATGCCCGGGTCAAAGAAGAGCATGGTCAGTTCTATTTACTTAAAGGCAAGGATAATAACAAAGATCAAAGCTATTTTCTCTATACTCTGGGCCAGTATCCCCTCTCTAAAACCCTGTTTCCCGTCGGCGAACTGGAAAAGCCTCAGGTTCGCCATCTGGCAGAAACCCATCAACTGGCCACCTGGGATAAAAAGGACTCTACCGGGATCTGTTTTATTGGTGAACAGGACTTTAACCAGTTTCTCAGCCGTTACCTGCCGGCTCAGCCCGGTGATATGGTTACGCCCGAAGGTGAAGTCGTGGGCCGGCATAAAGGACTGATGTATCATACTCTGGGGCAGCGTAAAGGTCTGGGTATCGGCGGTCGGCGTACTTCCGGAAAAACGGACAGTCATAGCGGCGCCCCCTGGTTTGCCGCACAGAAGGATTTACAGAATAACCGGTTAATTGTAGTACAGGGCAAAGATCACCCCCTGCTCTACAGTCAGAGTCTGACCGCATCGGATTTATACTGGGTCAGCGGTCAACCGCCACAAACCCCGTTTCGCTGCAAAGCCAAGACCCGTTATCGTCAGCCCGATCAGGATTGTGTTATTACCGCCATTGAAACTTCCGCTCAGAACAGTCAATGTATGGTAGAATTCGACTCACCGCAATTTGCAGTAACCCCCGGTCAGTCAGTGGTTTTTTACGATGGTGAAATCTGCCTGGGCGGCGGAGTTATAAATTAACTAAAATTTACAGATACAATTTACAATCAACTGACAGTCATCCATAACAGGTTTTAAAATTGACAAACGAACAACTCAGCAATCTGGAACAACGCACCCTTGCTCTGGCCGGTATTTTTCAGAACTGCCATCAGGTACAGCAACTGGCCAATAGCGGTCTGATTGATCGTTTTTATCTTAATATTGCAGTTAAAGCTATTATAAATACCGAACCGGATAATACCCTGGAGGTATTTGATGGACTGCCGGGAATACGCGAAGGACTGCAGCTTATTGTTCAGCAGTTAGGCAGTGACAGTAAAAACCGCAGTGCCGACCTGACCCGCTATAGTATTTCTGTTCTGTTCCTGGCCGGCAAACTGCTTAACAATCAGGCCATGCTCAATGAGCTTAGCCAGGGCATTGAAAAAACCCGGGCACAGATAGATCATTTCGGCATTGACCACGCTAATATTTATGCCAGCCTGGGCGGCCTGTACACCGATACTATCAGCAAGTTAAGCCCCCGTATTATGGTCTCCGGTGAGCCGACGGTTCTTAATAACACTGACAATGCCAATAAGATCCGTACACTGTTATTATCTGCCATTCGTTCTGCGGTACTCTGGCATCAACTGGGCGGCAGCCGCTGGCAGCTGCTGTTTCAACGTAAAAAAATTGTTAATACTGCCCGAAATCTGGCATAAAAAAGCATTCATAAGTACAGTGCTGAACTTTTAAAATTCAATTCTGTCTATAACAGCAAATTACCCCCTTTCTTCCTCTACCTGCTTCGCTCCGGCAGAAAGGTGGAGATAGGGGTTAATATTATCCTTATACTTGTTTTTTACCTTTTTATACCAAAATTAACAGACATATCCTGTTCCGTTGAAATGGAAATATAAGGATATCAATTCAATATTTTAGAGATGAATAATAAAACACTATGAGCCTATTTCAGCAGATCACACAAGCTAAAGATTGCTTAAGAAAAAAAATTATTGGCCAGGATGCCCTGGTCAATAAACTGTTTATTGCCCTGCTTGCCGACGGACATTTACTGGTCGAAGGTGCACCTGGACTGGCCAAAACCCGAGCCATTAAAGAACTCGGCGATTTAATTGAGGCTGATTTCCACCGGGTACAGTTTACCCCGGATCTATTGCCTGCGGATTTAACCGGTACCGAAATTTACCGCCCCCAGGACGGCAGCTTTCACTTTCAGCAGGGGCCTTTATTCCATAATCTGTTACTGGCCGATGAAATTAACCGCGCACCAGCTAAAGTTCAATCGGCACTACTGGAAGCCATGGCAGAAAAACAGATCACCATTGGCCGAAAGACCTACCCCCTGCCCAAACTGTTTATGGTCATGGCTACCCAGAACCCGATTGAGCAGGAAGGTACCTATCCCCTGCCGGAAGCTCAGCTGGATCGATTTTTAATGCATATCCGTATTGACTATCCGGAACAAAGCGCTGAAAAATCTATTCTGGCACTGAACCGTCAGGAAGCTCAGCAGGATCTCGTTAACACCTCAGGCAGTAAAAGTACTGATGGGGATAAATTTGTTATTTCCCAGCAGGTATTGTTTGCCGCCCGTCATGAAATATTAAATATTCATATGAGTCCGGAAGTAGAAGACTATCTGCTTAAAATTATCCTGGCGACCAGAAATCCGCAACCTTATGATGAGACACTTGCCAACTGGGTAAACTACGGCGTTAGTCCTCGAGCAACTATTGCACTGGACCGATGTTCCCGGGCTCATGCCTGGTTATCCGGTAAGGACTATGTTGCACCGTCTGACATACAGGCCGTGGTAGCCGATATTTTCCGACACCGGATTTTGTTATCCTTTGAAGCCGAAGCTAACGGCATTGACCCGGATTATTTTATCAGTAAATTACTGGGCTATATTGCAGTTCCCTAAAGGCGGGTCAATATGAGTTTCTGGCAAACACTCTTTAATACACAGGATCATTCCGCCAGTACCGAGGGCATGACTCGTGCCTCCGGTATTGCTCAGGAAGGATCAGAAAACCGGGCAACCCATGTGGATCTGCAGGGTTTGATTCACCTGCGTTTTCATTCGTCCCAGATTGCCCTGGGATCACAGCGCAAGGCCTTTTCTGCCCTGGCTGGTCAATACATGTCCCCCTTTAAGGGACGCGGTCTGAATTTTGATGAGGTACGTCCTTATCAGCCTGGCGATGATATACGCAATATCGACTGGAATGTCACCGCCCGGACTGATCGGGTACATACCAAGGTTTTTAAGGAGGAGCGGGAACGCCCGGTCTTTATTGTGGTTGATCTCAGCCACAGCATGTATTTTGGTACCCGCCATTGCCTTAAATCAGTGACTGCAGCCAAGGCCGCAGCTCTGTTTGCCTGGGCCGGAGCCGATAATCATAATCGTATTGGCGGTGTGGTATTTAATGACTCTGATCATCGGGAAATGCGTCCCAGGGGCGGCCATCAGGGGGTGTTACGTTATCTGAAAATGCTGACCGATTTTCATAATGCATCACTGGAAAACACCCTGTCCGGTGCAGATGATTTCGCCAGTGCTCACCGCAGCGGGAACAACAACCGCAATAGTAATTTTAGCAGTGAATTTTTATTTGCCCGGTTACAGAAACTGATTCATCCCGGCAGTATTGTATTATTTGCCAGTGACTTTATGAATACCACAGAAACTGCTTTAAAACACATTCGACATATCGCCCGTCACAATGATTTATTAATGGCGCATATTTATGATCCCATTGAAGCCGAGCTGCCCCCGGCTGGCCGCTATGCCATCAGTGACGGTGAACATTACCAGCAGATTAATACCGGCGATCCGTCCCTGCGCCAGGCCTTTCATCAGTCTTTTAGCCATAAGGAGCAGGAAATAGAACAGTTCTGTATACACAACCAGAGTAATCTGATTAAACTGGCCACTTATGACAAGGTGCCGGAACGCTTTATTGCCACCCTGGGCAGAGACAATACTACCCGCAGAATTGCCAGGAGCCGTCATTAATGTCTGTTACACCTGACCATCCTGTTATGACACCTGCAGCACCGGGAAACAGCTTTGATCCGGCAAAACTGGCCGATATTCATTTACCGGAAGCCGTCAGTTTCTGGCCTATTGCACCGGGCTGGTGGTTCAGCCTCGGGGTACTTGTCATTCTGGTTATCGCCATCTGGTTATGGAAAAAACAGCATGACCAGGATCCGGCCGTGCTGGAAAACCGTCGTTTAAAACGACTGAAAACTGAAGCACAGAAAGAACTGGAAAGCCTTGAACAGCAATTCAGAGAACACAACAATGCCCATCAGAGTATAGAAGCCCTGTCGGTTTTTCTGCGGCGTTTTGCCCTGTCCGTTTACCAGCGCGAACAGGTCGCTTCGCTAACGGATGAGCAGTGGCTGAAACTGCTGGATCAGCTATCCGGGACAGAGGACTTTTCCAGCCAGTTTAAAGAATTATTGCTTGAAGCACCCTATCAGGCAGCGGATAAAAGCATTGATAGCCAACTACTGGAACAGTTATTTGCTGCCACAAAATCTCTGCTGGACAGGACCTTACAACAAAAGCTGAGCTCACAAAAAGCTTCTGGAGGTCAGCATGTATAGTTTTGACTGGCCCTGGATGTTCCTGCTTCTGCCCTTACCTCTGCTGGTTTACTGGTTCAGCAAACCCTTAGCCAGTACTCAGTCAAAAGCATTAAAGGTTCCGTTTTACGATAAAATAAATCAGCTCAGCCGCCAGACACAATCGACCGGTAAAGCCCGTTTCTCCCCGACACTGATACTGGCTTTGCTGGCCTGGATCTTCTTGATCACCGCCAGTGCCCAGCCCAAATGGTCCGGAGAAGCCATATCCATTCCTGTCAGCGGCCGGGATTTAATGCTGGCGGTGGATATTTCCGGCAGTATGGAACAGACCGATATGTTTTTTGCCCAGGATCCGGTGGACAGGCTGACTGCAGTAAAAGCCGTTCTGCTGCCTTTTATCAGACAGCGCAAAGGCGATCGGATCGGACTGATTCTATTTGGTGATCACGCTTATCTGCAGACCCCTTTAACCTTTGACCGTAAAACCATTGAACGTATGCTGCTCGAATCTTTTATCGGCATGGCCGGACAACGAGCCACGGCGATTGGTGATGCCATTGGTCTGGCCGTTAAACGTCTGAAGGATTTACCCGTGACACAAAGCGAATCCAGGGTATTGATCCTGCTCACTGACGGTTCAAATAACGCCGGGATTGCCCCTTTAACTGCTGCAAAACTGGCCAGACAGATTGGTATTAAAATTTACACCATTGGTTTTGGTGCCGATGAAATGATAGTGCGCTCCTTTTTCGGCCGGCAGCGGGTTAATCCATCCAGAGATCTGGATGAAAAAACCTTAAAAGAAATTGCCCGCATTACCGGCGGCCAGTATTTTCGCGCCAGAGACACCCGGGAACTGCAGAAAATTTACCAGACCCTGGATCAACTTGAACCGGTTGAATCCGATAATCTGACTTATCGTCCAACTAAATCCCTGTTTCATCTACCGCTGAGCCTGGCCTTTGTGCTGGCTATTATTGTGTATTTACTGCGCCAGTTTTATCAGCCCTTTTATAGCCAGAAGGGAGGTCAATAATGTTAGCCGATTTTCATTTTTTACGACCTGAGTGGCTGCTGGCTATCCCTGTGGTGGCCATTATACTGTTTGTCTTTTATCGTCGTTCCAGGCAGAGTATCGGCTGGGAAAAAGTCTGTGATCCGGCCCTGCTGAACTTTCAGCTGACTCGTACCAGAGAAGCCGTTGGTTCTGCTTCACACCTGTTAATATGGCTGGTACCCTTAATGTTTTTAATAACCATTCTTGCGCTGGCCGGCCCCAGCTGGCAGAAAAAGGAGCAGCCGATTTTCCAGAAAGATTCCGCACTGGTTATTGTACTTGACCTGTCCCTGTCCATGAATGCCAGGGATGTTAAACCCTCTCGTCTGGAAAGAGCCAAGCTTAAAATTATTGATATTTTAAAACAGAAAATAGAAGGACAGACTGCACTGGTGGCCTATGCCGGTGACGCTCATACCGTCAGTCCCTTGACCATTGACAACAAAACCATTATTTCCCTGCTGCCGGCTCTGGATTCTTCCATTATGCCCCTGTCCGGCTCACATGCAGCAGATGCTATAAAAACAGCTAAAGAGCTATTAGTGAATGCCGGTTATAGCCGGGGGGATATTTTATTGTTTACCGATGGTATTGATACTTCTGAACAGCAGAAAATGAAACAACTGGTTAAACAACTTGAACAACAGGGCTATCATACCTCAATTATCGGTATCGGCACTCAGGCCGGCTCCCCCATTCCCATTCCCGGACAGGGGGGCTTTATCAAGGATCGCTCCGGCCAGGTTATTTTAAGTAAACTGGAAGAACAGCCTTTAAAGGCCATTGCGCAGGCCGGCGGTGGTTTTTATCATCGTCTGTCACTGGATGACAGTGATTTTAAGGAAATTCTGCAACAGAAATTTATTGATAAGGATAAAGTCAAACAGCAGGATGAAGAACTGGAACAATGGATCGATGCCGGGGCTTATGTCACTTTACTGATCATACCGTTGGCATTATTTATGTTCCGCATGGGGGTACTCAGTCTGTTAGTGGCTTCATTACTGCTCTCATCCTTGCTGTTGCCGGCCTTTTACAGTGCTCCCCTTATGGCTGAACCATTACCTGAATCTGCGGCTGAAACAACTGCAGCTCAGCAACCCGGCAAGTCCGGTTTTAACTGGAATGATCTCTGGCTGACTGCGGATCAGCAGGCCGATAAAAGTTTTAAGGCACAGAACTATCAACAGGCGGCAGAAACCTTTAAAGATCCGCTGTGGAAAGCCTCTGCTTATTATCGCGCCGGTCAATATGAGCAGGCCTTACAGCAATACAGCCAGTTTGACAGCGCCGATGCCTTATACAATAAGGGTAATGCTCTGGCCAATCTGCAGAAGTTTCCGGAAGCCATCAAGGCTTATGAGCAGGCCTTAAAACAAAACCCGGAACTAAAGGATGCTAAAAAGAATCTTGAGTACCTGAAAAAGCTCCTGGAACAGCAAAAACAGCAGTCCGGACAGAACTCTCAGGACCAGCAGGATCAAAAAGATCAGTCTCAACAGAACGATTCACAGCAGAACCAGCAACAGGATCAGTCCGGTAATAAACAGGATTCTCAATCCAGCAAAGAGTCCGGCGGTGACAGTCAACAGCAGGATCAGGAACAACAGAACGATGCCGGGAAGAACCAGGAGAAGTCTGAAAATTCTGAATCCGAGTCAAAATCTGACTCAGAACAGGAGTCTTCTGAACAGGATAACAGGGGTCGGCAATCCAGTCAGGCGCAACAGCCTGACAGCAAGGAGGAGATTGAAAAAGCCAGAGAGCAGGCGGCACAGGCCAGAGAGGATCAGTCTGAACAGAAAGATCAGGAAAAGGATCAACATAATGAGCAGGCACAGGCTCCAGCCGATGTAATGTCTCAGCTCAGCCAGGAAGAACAGCAATCCATGAAACAGTGGTTACAGCGGATCCCGGACAACCCCGGTGAACTGCTGAGAATTAAATTCAGGAATAATACATTGATTAAACAAAGACAACAGCAAAGTCCGCAACAATACGAGGGTAACCCATGGTAAGAAATACGCTCAATATATTAATGGGTCTTAAATTGCAGTATATTATACTCATTTTGCTGATGCTCAGTTTCTCTGTCCCCTTATGGGCCGATGTCAGGGCAACAACTGACCGAACCGTAGTGGCTATTGATGAAACCATCACACTAAATATTCAGTCCAGAAACGGTTCCGGATCGCCGGATCTGGATGTGTTGAAAAAAGATTTTCAGATCCTGGGACAAAGTCAGAGCCAGAATTACAGCTTTATTAACGGCCATACCTCCAGTACCCAGACCTGGACAATAACACTATTACCCAAAGCAACCGGGGAACTGACTATTCCTGCCATCAAGGTCGGCAATGAACAGACTAAACCAATACCTCTGGTTATACAGAAACAGTCCACAACACCCGCACTGGACGGCAAGGAAGTCTTTTTAAAGCTGCACTTATCCACTGAAAACAGTGTCTATGTGCAGCAGCAGATCCTGCTAACCGTGCAACTGTATCATCGTATCCGACTGGCCAATGCCACCTTAACCGATCTGGAACTGAACAATGCTGTTATTGAAAAACTGGGTAATGACAGTAACTATACTAAAGTGATCGGCAAAAATCGCTACAATGTAACAGAACGTCAATATGCCATTTATCCTCAGCAAAGCGGCACATTAATTATTCCGTCACTAACGTTTTCCGGTAATAAGGAGATCGGCCAGAGTTTTTCCCTGTTTTCACGTCCCGGACGTCAACTGATCAGCCGTACAGAACCGGTTACTATTAAGGTTAAACCCATTCCGTCCAGCTATACCGGTCAATACTGGCTGCCTGCCGAGTCGGTGGTACTGGAATCGGAAATTCTGGAAGACACCAGTACCATTAAAGCCGGAGAGGCCATTACCCGGCATATTATTATCCGTGCCACCAATCTTCTGGGTTCTCAGCTTCCAGCCATCAGCATGGCTTCAAATAGTGATTATAAAACCTATCCTGATAAGGAAAAACTCAATAACCAGCTGGTAAACGGTAAGGTTATCGGCAGCCGCAAAGACACTATTGCCATTATCCCCTTACATCCCGGCCAGTTCACCCTGCCTGAAATTAAAGTCAGCTGGTGGAATACCATAACCAATAAGCAGGAAACCGCTGTTCTGCCGGCCAGAACACTTAACGCCCTGCCCAATCCTGATATGCAGACTCAGCCGGCTCCCAAACCACCTGCACTGATAACCAAACCACAACCGGTTCAGTCGGTTGCCAATAGCACAAATAGTAATAATTCAATACCTGAAACCACTGAAAAGGTCATTGAAAAAAATATTACAGCAGCGCCGCACTTTACTAAAAACCGCTGGTTCTGGGTCAGTATGGGCTTACTGGTGTTATGGCTGATAACACTGATATTATGGCTTTCAGCCCGGAAAAAACAGAGTTCTGCTACCGTAACAACAGTTCCTGAACAGAAAGAGTCACACGAGCCTTATTTACAGCGTGTCTATGCCGCCTGCCGGACAAACAATCCCTCTGCTGCTCAGGAGGCTCTGGTGCAGTGGGCAAAAGTTTACTTTAACCAGCCTTTGCTGACGGGCTTATCGGATATTATTGAACAGACGGATGATCAGGCTTTAATCAGGACCATTACCGGCCTGGAAGCATCCAGGTATTCCAGCCATAAACAGAACTGGGAGGGTAAGGAACTGGAAAAAGCCCTGCAGGATTTTATTGCACAACAGAATAAGCGTAATAACGATGGTGACGGGCAGGTATTGGTAGAGCTAAATCCGTAAAGAACAGCAATATCTGAATTACCTTTCCATACTTACGTCATGGACGGGTAAACATCATCACTTAAAGATCAGAAGGTGTCCCAAGGGTACGGGTAGATAATTCATTATCAATCATCAGCGTACCATAGCCATCCCCATCCACCAGTTTTAACTTGGCAATAATTTCCATGACTGTGGACTCTTCTTCCACCTGCTCATTGACAAACCACTGCAGAAGATTATAACTGGCATGGTCTTTTTTCTTTAAAGCCTTATTGCTTAATTCATTCAGATTACGGGTCATAAACTGTTCGTGCTCCAGACTGGCCTGAAAAACATCCAGCAGAGTACCGAATTCTTTGGGCGGCTTTTCAATGGCTTCGAGATTAATGGAACAGCCCTGCTCTATCAGGTAATTATAGATACGGGTAGCATGCTGGTGTTCTTCTTCATACTGCAGTTTAAACCAGTGGGCAGCCCCGTTAAAATCTTTTGAGCTGCAATAAGCAGACATGGAAAGGTACAGATAAGCGGAATAGAATTCACGATTCAGCTGTTTAATGAGTTCTTTTCTGATTTTCTTACTTATCATAATTTTTCCTGTAAGCATTTAAGATTTAAAACACAATCATAGACGGGTGACAGGAAAAATTCAATTAAAAGAGCGGGAGATAACTCCCGCTTCAGGCAGAGCAACTTTGTTACTGTAGAACCGGACGGGCATTAACCGGCTGAACAGGACGGTTATTAGGATGATGCATGACTTTCTTAAAAGCATCAATCTGTGCTTTGGATGCCGTAACGGTATCTTTCATCACAAACCAGCGAACCCCTTCACTGCAGGGAGGTGTGGTTAAGGAACCATTAAAACGGTAGTAATCTCTGTTTTCAGGAAGGGTTTTATTAACATCCACTTCTGCGTTTAAAGCCGTTTTATCTCCAGCATGGGCAGGCAGTTGTTTCCAGGCACGTTCCAGTACCGGATTAGAAGCCCCTTCTTCAATCATAACGGCAACCACAGCCAGATTACCATCATTGTCTGCATGGACCAGATGGGCTTCCATAGGATAGGAAATACCCTTGATCATATTCTCACTGGGCGCATGGAAATGAAACTGCAGTAAATTAAACCTATCATTATCAATAGTGATACTGCTGCCCTTTTTATAATTAATCTGAACAGTATGACCATTATTCAGTATCTCATGTCCAGCGCTTTTATAGGCAAAATCAATAGGCTGGAGTTCCGCTTCAATAAAACCCTGCAAATCTATGGGAGACTGGTTTTTACCCGCACAGGCACTGTATTCCGGGGTCAGTTGTGCCCAGTGAGCCGGACCGCTTTCCCCTTCATAGCCCCAGTGATGTCCGCCGGATGCCAGAACCGGAGCGCTTAACAGCATAGCTGCACCTAATATCAGTTTTTTCATGTTTTAACTTGTCCTTTAACTAAAATTAAAAATAAAATAGATAAATACCATAAGGCTAAAACAAACATTATATATTTATTTTTTTTTGTTAATCAATGCATTATATTGCAATACTATTATTTCATTATGCAACATCTGATTATAACATCTGCATGATTTATTAAACCAGCAACAGGCAGAAACCATGTCCAATATACCAGACATTAAATGGCTTGCCAGCGGAGAACCCTATTCTGAACAGTTTCAGGATTATTATTTTTCGACTGACGGCGGACTGGAGGAAACAGAGTATGTTTTTTTAAAACAAAACGGTTTTCCACAACGCTTTATCCAGTCTACTGACCATCAGGAAACAGCAGCAATAAAAATCGCTGAAACCGGTTTTGGAACCGGGCTTAATTTTCTGGTCACTCTGTATCACTGGCTGCAGACACCCGAACCCAAAAAGCCGGTACATTATATTGCTGTGGAAAAATATCCATTCAGTAAAGTTCTGTTAAGCAGAATATACACTCTGTTTTCAGAACAGTGGCCGCAACTGGATGAACCATGCAGAGTATTACTTGATGCCTGGTCTGACTCATTAAACCCGCAGTCTGTTTTTAAATGCTCGTTTTTTAAGCAGCGCTTTAAACTGATGCTGTTAAACGGTGATGCTCAGCAGGAATTATCTGCCCTGCTTCCACAGCATAAACAGTCTATTGATGCCTGGTATCTGGACGGTTTTGCTCCGGCCAGAAATCCTGATATGTGGCAGCAGGCTTTATTTAACAGCCTGTATCAGCTCAGTAAACCAGGTACGACATTAAGCACGTTTACTGCGGCAGGTTTTGTGCGAAGAGGTTTGATAGATGCCGGATTTACAATTAACAAGATTCCCGGGCTGGGGAAAAAAAGAGAGATTATCAGAGGAGAAATAACAGTCTGATACAAAAGAAAAACACACAAATAAAAAAGCCGGATAATTATCCGGCTTTTTTATACTTACAGCTTTATAAAATGTAAGTGTATCAGGATGAATACTCTTCCATTTCATTAAAATTCAGATAGCGATACACCTCATCCTCAGAACCTTTTAATATTTCTACTGCCTTCAGATACTCTTCCGGTGTGGGTAATTTACCTGTAATGGAGACTACCGCAGACAGTTCTGCTGAGGCCAGATAAACTTTGGCATCTTTACCTAAACGATTAGGGAAGTTACGAGTAGAAGTAGAAACCACATTAGCTTCATCGGCGACTCTGGCCTGATTACCCATACACAGGGAACAGCCAGGCAGTTCGGTTCTGGCGCCGGCACGGCCATAGATACTGAACACACCTTCCCTGATCAGTTCTTTTTCATCCATTTTAGTGGGCGGTGCTATCCATAAACGGGTCGGGATATTGCCGCCGCCATTATCCAGATAGGACTCCAGCACTTTAGCCGTGGCACGATAGTGGCCGATATTGGTCATACAGGAGCCGATAAAGACTTCCTGTATCTCCTGACCAGCCACTTCTGAAAGCAGCTTAACGTCATCAGGATCATTCGGACAGGCCAGGATAGGTTCTTTAATAGTATTCAGATCAATTTCAATAATATCAGCATATTCGGCGTCCGCATCGGGTTCCAGCAGCTCGGGATTATCCAGCCAGGCTTTCATTTCATCAATGCGGCGCTGTATGGTTTTAGCATTCTGGTAGCCTTCCTTTATCATCCAGCTTAACAGGGCCACATTGGATTTCAGATATTCAATAACCGGCTCTTTATTCAGACGTACGGTACAGCCATTAGCCGAACGTTCTGCCGAGGCATCGGCCAGTTCAAAGGCCTGTTCCACTTTCAGATCCGGCAGACCTTCAATTTCCAGAATACGGCCGTTAAAGACATTGATCTTACCTGCCTTATCTACGGTCAGTTTTCCTTCCTGAATAGCCTGCCAGGGAATGGCATTAACCAGATCACGCAGGGTAATACCGGGCTGCAGTTCACCTTTAAAGCGTACCAGTACGGAATCCGACATATCCAGAGGCATTACACCCATGGCTGCCGCAAAGGCCACCAGACCGGAACCGGCAGGAAAGGAAATACCCAGAGGGAAACGGGTATGAGAATCGCCGCCGGTACCCACCTGATCGGGCAGCAGCATACGGTTTAACCAGGAATGGATAATACCGTCACCGGGACGCAGAGACACGCCGCCGCGCTCTGTAATAAAGTCAGGCAAAGTGCTTTGCAGTTTAATATCCACCGGTTTGGGATAAGCGGCGGTATGACAGAAACTCTGCATAACCAGATCCGCACCAAAGCCCATACAGGCCAGTTCTTTCAGTTCGTCACGGGTCATGGCGCCGGTGGTATCCTGAGAGCCTACCGTGGAAATACGCGGCTCACAATAGGTACCGGGACGTACCCCTTCCACACCGCAGGCCTTGCCGACAATTTTCTGTGCCAGGGTATAACCCTTGCCGGTATCTTCTGCCGATTCCGGACGGGTAAAGATGTCCGTAGGTTCCAGCCCCAGTGACTGACGGGTTTTATCGGTCAGTCCCCGGCCAATAATCAGAGGAATACGGCCGCCGGCCTGAACTTCATCTGCCATGGTATTGGGATTAAGCTCAAAGGTGCTGATGACATTACCGTCTTCATCATAGATTTTGCCTTCATAAGGCTTAATGGTAATGACATCACCGGTATTGAGTTTGGAGACATCACACTCAATGGGCAGTGCCCCGGAATCTTCGGCGGTATTAAAGAAAATGGGCGCAATTTTACCCCCGAGGATTACCCCGCCCTGACGCTTATTGGGAATATAGGGGATATCATCCCCCATATGCCATAACACGGAGTTAATGGCCGATTTACGGGAAGAGCCGGTACCTACGACATCACCGACATAAGCGATAGGATGACCTTTTTCCTTAAGCTTTTCGATAGTATCCAGAGCATCAGGCATTTTACTGACCAGCATAGCTTTGGCGTGCAGAGGAATATCCGGACGGGACCAGGCTTCAGTCGCCGGTGATAAATCATCGGTATTGGTTTCTCCGGGGACTTTTAATACGCTAACCGTTATACTTTCCGCCAGTTTTGGACGGCGGGTAAACCAGTCGCCAGCCGCCCAGGAATCCACTACTTTTTTAGCAAATGGATTGGTTTTGGTTTTTTCCATAACCGTATGCCAGGCATCGGCTATTAACAGAGTATGGGACAGTGCATCAGCCGCAATATCCGCCACATCTTCCTTATCCAGCAGGTCTACCAGCGGCTGAATATTATAACCGCCGCCCATAGTACCGAGAATTTCAGTCGCTTTAGCAGCATCTATCAGAGGGCAGCTTTGCTCACCTTTAGCCACTTTAGTTAAAAATTCGGCCTTAACTTTTGCCGCATCATCCACACCGGAAGGCACCCGGTTAATAAACAGGTCCAGTAAAAAGGCTTCTTCACCGGCAGGCGGCTGGTTTAATAATTCAATGAGTTGAGCGGTTTGCTTCTCATCCAGCGGCAATGGCGGTAAGCCCTGTTCAGCACGCTGGGCAACATGTTGTCTGTATTCTGCTAACATTGGAACCCTTTATCATTTCAAAAAAATGCGCCTATTATACACTAAAATGCTTATTTCGTGATCGCCTTACTTTCCGGGAGCATGGGGGATTATTCAGGTTATTTTATATCTCAATCTGCAAAATCCCGGCAACAAGGGTTATAATAGCCGGCCTTATTTACCGCAAATATTTTTATGGGGTCCTTAGAATGGATTTAAATAGTTTAAGCGCCGTTTCACCGATTGACGGACGTTATGGCCGTGCCACCGCAGTTCTTCGTCCAATTTTCAGTGAGTTCGGCCTGATCCGTTATCGGGTACGGGTAGAAATTCGCTGGCTGCAGATGCTGGCGGCCAATCCGGATATTAAGGAAGTCCCGGCTTTATCTGATACCGCTAATGCCCTGCTTGACAGCATTACCGATAACTTTTCCCTTGCAGATGCCCAGGCGGTTAAAGATATTGAGCGCACCACCAACCACGATGTTAAAGCGGTGGAATACTTTTTAAAGGACAAAATAAAGGATAATGAAGAACTCATGGCTATTAATGAGTTTATTCATTTTGCCTGTACTTCTGAGGATATTAACAATCTATCCCATGCCCTGATGCTCAGTGAAGCACGCAGTGATGTGATATTACCTAAATTAAAAGAAATTATTGACGCTATCCGCGCCCTGGCCCATGAATTTGCCGAAGTGCCCATGCTGTCACGCACGCATGGTCAGCCTGCTTCTCCAACCACTATGGGTAAGGAAATGGCTAATACCGCCTATCGTCTGCAGCGCCAGTATAAACAGTTAGAAGCGGTTGCCATTATGGGTAAAATCAATGGTGCCGTAGGTAACTACAATGCCCATATTTCCGCTTATCCGGAACTGAACTGGCCGGACATCGCTCAGAACTTTGTAGAAAGCCTGGGCATTGACTTTAATCCCTATACCATACAGATTGAACCACACGACTACATTGCTGAAATGTTTGATGTTCTGTGCCGTTTTAATACCATCCTGATTGATTTTGACCGGGATATCTGGAGCTATATTTCCCTGGGTTATTTCAAACAGAAAACCATTGCCGGAGAAGTCGGTTCATCCACCATGCCGCACAAGGTCAACCCCATTGATTTTGAAAACTCCGAGGGCAACCTGGGTATTGCCAATGCCTTAATGAACCATTTAAACAGTAAGTTACCCATTTCCCGCTGGCAGCGTGATTTAACTGATTCCACGGTATTAAGAAATCTGGGTGTCGGCATTGCCCACTGTCTGATTGCTTATTCATCCACACTGCGCGGCATCAGTAAGCTGCAGATCAATGAAGCTACCCTGACAGCGGATCTGGACAGCACCTGGGAAGTACTGGCTGAACCAATTCAGACCGTTATGCGCCGCTACGGTATTGAACAGCCTTATGAAAAGTTAAAGGAACTGACCCGCGGCCAGTCCATTACCCCGGAAACCTTAAAAGATTTTGTCAGCAAGCTGGATATGCCCGAAGCAGCCAGACAGGAACTGCAGGCTTTAACACCGTCAACATATATCGGTAATGCGATAGAACAGGCTAAAAAACTATAAGCCTGATAATTAGCTGATGAGCACTCAAACACTGTCCGGTTCACTGGAAATCAGTGTAGTGGACTGGGCACAAACCTCTCAGACTTTACGTCAAATCCGCACAAGGGTTTTTATTGAAGAACAGCATGTCCCTGAAGAACTGGAATGGGACGGCCTGGATAAAACTGCCCTGCACCTTCTGGCTCAAATACAGGCTCCGAAAACAACTGAAGAACATCAGGCCAGCCATATTGCCTGCCCAACTGAAGCCGTTGGAACAGCCCGGATAATCATTACTAATGATATTGCGCATATTGGACGTATGGCCGTTTTACCAAACTGGCGAGGCAAAGGCATTGGTTTTAAGATACTGCAAAAAGCCATCTTAGAATGTCAACAACACTCAGTAAAAAAAATAATACTCAATGCTCAGACCTATGTGCTAAACTTTTATCAAAAAGCCGGTTTTAAGATCAGCAGTGATGAATTTATAGATGCCGGTATTTTACATAAGGAAATGACACTGCTTTTATAAACAATTATTCAGGTTGACTATGATTGATTTAAACAATTATAAACTGGGTGAAACGCAGGAACTTATCACTGTTGATAACCAGGATGATTTCAGGCAACTGCTGATTACCATGAGCCAACAGGCACAGCACCGGATATGGATATTCAGTCATAATCTGGATATTCGTATTTATGATAATAATGAGCTTTATGAAGCCATTAAAAATCTCGCTATTCGCAGTCCCCGCACCCATATCAATATACTGGTGCAGGATAGTGAACACATGGTTAAAAATGATCACCGACTACTACGTCTGGCGCAACGGATCTCCAGCCATATGCAGGTTAAATTAACCGCCAGAGAACATCAGGACATATACCAGACCTATATTATTTTTGATGACCGCGGTTATATTATTCATGAAGATCCCCTGCGCTTTAATGCCCGCGCTGATTTTTACAACCCCCTGGAAACCAGGAAACTGGCAGAACAATTTTCTGAAATATGGGAAGTGGGCGTTACTGATAATCGGATCAGACGTTTAAGTTTATAAATAAACTGTATCTGCATTATATTTAAGGTTAAAATAGCCTTGTTCATCTATTATCCGAAAAGGATGGTTTTTATGCTGTGCAGGAAATCTTCTTCTAATGAGATACCAAGCATTCTATTAAGAATTCTCTTTGCTTGCTCTCTACTGATTTTCTCAGCCGTTTCTGCCAACGATTTTAAAGTCTTTAAAACCAACCAGTTTGCCCAGGAGCTAATTCCTGTTCTGGTACCTCTGTATGACTCGCAGGCCACATTCACAGCAAAAGACAATAGTCTGATTGTTAAGGCCCCTCCATCCGTACTGAAAGAAATTGAGCAGCTATTAAAAGAAATTGATGCGCCTGTACAAAATCTATTGCTGGAAGTCAGCAGTACTCTGGACGGCAGCGGCAATATTGAAGCCCATAGTATTGAGGGAAAAATTAAGGCCGGAGATGCCCGAATTATCAGTACCGCCCCTCCCCAGAACAGGCCAACAGCCAGTGTTCTTTATAAAAAAGATGGTACTGTCATTAAAACCACTCATACCCGCCGCCAGGGTTTTACCTCCCAGCCTGATACGTTCAAGATCCGTGCGACAACCGGTCACTGGGCTCAGATTCAGACCGGGCAGAAAGTCCCGTATTATTCTGCTGATTATCCTTATGCTGATAACCGATACCCTTTATTGCGTGGTTCTTCGGTGGAGTTTCAGGATGTCACCTCAGGCTTTGAGGTATTTCCAACGCTTAATGGTGATACCGTTACCTTAAAAGTCCGCCCTTATCACAGTTCAATGAACCGGGCCTGGCCGGACAGAATCAATCAGCGTTCTCTGGAAACCGTAGTCACGGGTAAACTGGGTGAATGGATTTACCTGGGCGGCGCAATGAATCAGATCAATACTCAGAACAACGGCTATACCCATTCCACTAAACGTTTTACCGAGCTGGATACCTCCTATCGGATCCGGGTTAACAAAATTGACTAAACTAAAAATAACCAGGCTATATAATCAGAAAAACTTATGACTAATGAAAATACCCCTTCTGTTACTACAGAAAATATTAATACCACAGACAATCGTAAAAATGTTTTTGCCGCCATTGATTTAGGCTCTAATAGTTTTCATCTGATTGTCGCGGAAGTTAAAAACGATCAACTCCTGATCATCGACCGCATGAAAGAAATGGTTCGTCTGGCTTCCGGTCTTGATGAAAAAGGCAAACTCAGCAAAGAGGCCCAACAACGCGGACTGGATTGTCTGGCTCGTTTTGGTCAGCGTCTAAAAAACATACCGGAAGAAAACATCCGCATTGTTGGAACTAATACTTTACGCAAGGCAAAAAACGGCGCCCGTTTTATTCAAAAAGCAGAAGCTTCTCTGAACCATTCCATTGAGGTGATTGCCGGCCGGGAAGAAGCCCGACTGATTTACCTGGGCGTGGCCCACAGCCAGTCAGAAAACGATCAGAACCGTCTGGTCATAGACATCGGCGGCGGCAGTACCGAGTTTATCATTGGTAAAGGCTTTACCCCTGATCACACGGAAAGTCTGCATATGGGGTGTGTCAGCATGACCTTAAAAGCCTTTGCAGACGGCAAACTTAATGAGACCAATTTTAAAATTGCAGAACTCTATGCCCGTCTGGAACTGGAAACCATTAAAAACACCTATCGTAAAGTCGGCTGGACTTATGCCACTGGTGCATCCGGTACTATTAAGGCCATTGGTAAAGTATTGCGTGCCTATAATGATGCCCAGGAAGAACCCACACCCTTTCCCGGCATCACTACCGACGGTCTGAAATGGCTGATTAAGGAAATGATCAAACAGAAAAGCATTAACAAATTACAGATTGATGGTCTGGCAGAGGAACGTCAGGCTGTTTTTGCCGGTGGTGTTGCAATTTTATATGCGGCCTTTAAGGTACTTAAAATTGAGTCTATGAATGCCTCAGACAGTGCTTTGCGTGAAGGGGTTATTTATGATCTGCAGGGACGTTTTCATCATGAAGATGTCCGTCTGAGAACCATTAACCATCTTATCAAACAGTATCATATTGATACCCGTCAGGCCAAAGAAGTTGAAAAGACTATGCTGAACCTGTATCAGCAGGTGCAGCATGACTGGCCGATAGAACATTTTAACAGTGAACAGACCCTGCAATGGGCGGCCCAGTTACATGAAGCAGGTTTGTCTATTGCCCATAACCAGTATCATAAGCACGGTGCCTATATTATAGAAAATTCTGATCTGCCCGGTTTCTCCCGCAGAGAACAACATCGTCTGGCCTTACTGATCCGTGCACAACGCCGCAAATTTCCCAAACGGGATTTTAAAACCCTGCCTGAAAACTGTTACCAGTCTTTAATGTACCTGGCCATATTATTACGTCTGAGTGTTTTACTGCACAGAGGCCGTGGTGAAGATAACCAGCCTGAAATAAAAGCAGAAGCCGGTGAAAAGAAACTCAGGTTAATATTCCCGGAAGACTTTTTTGATCAGCATCCATTAACGCTGGTGGATCTGGAACAGGAACGGGAGTATTTAAAAGCGATTAAGTTTGAGCTGGAGATTGGGTAGAAAAGTAATTATTTTTTAATGCCCTCATCCTAACCCTCTCCCAGGGGGAGAGGGTTAGGGTAGTATTGAGCTGATATTTTTTAGCTGTTTTTTGCAGCACGTTTTTTAGCAGCGGCCGCTTTTTTTCTGGCTTTGGCAGCAGCGGCTTTACGTTTAGCCTGGGCTTTTTGTTTTTGAGTCAGTTTTTTCAGGTATTCCTTTTCCCACTTAATAGCATAAGCGGCCAGTGCAGTAGCTTTTGCTGCAGCCATTTTAGCCATTTCTACAGCCTGCTGTTCATGTTCCTTCACTACAGCCATTTGCTCTTTAAGCTTGTCAGCAGCTTCCTTCTGTTTAACTTTTAAAGCTGCTACTCGTTCTCTGGCTTTTGCTGCAGCATTTTTATGTGCAGGGCGTTTGGTTTCCCTGGCTTTATCTGCAGCCGCTTTTGCTTTATCTACTGCAGCACTAACAGCATTTATGGCTTTGTCCAGTGCATTGGAAGCGCGTTCCATAACACGAATAGCAGCCGCATGTTCTTTAGTTACTTCGGTATTATTAACAGGTATTTTTTTTACAGCAGCTTTTTTCTTAATAACTTTTTTTCTGCTAACTACTTTTTTCTTGCTAACGGCTTTTTTCTTGCTAACGGCTTTTTTCATTGCTGATTTTTTCTTAACAGTTTTTTTTGCTGCTTTTTTTAATGCAGCCTTTTTGACAGTTGCCATGTTATTCACCTCAACGATTATGGATTTTTTTAATTATATACTGCAAATCAGCATGTTACAAATTTCCATTAAAAATTATTAGACTTTTTATACATTAAACTTATTTATTAAACAGAAAAAACAGGTTTATAATAATTTTTCCAGTTCAATTTTAACATCGTTATATTCATTAACAATAGAATTTAACAGTTCATCAGAACTATCGATATTATTATCTGCTGCTTTTAATTCAAGTTCTTTACTAATAGCCGACAAATTTTCTATGCCCAGATTAGCACTGCTGCCTTTTATTGTATGAGAAATACGTTTTATAGCCGGTGCATCAGAAGTTTCTATAGCGGCAAATAGATCATCGAGCTGTGTTTGAGTATCAGAAATAAATACCGTAACCAGTTCAGAAAAATCATCTCCCATTATTTCTTTTAGTTCATTAAGGGTAGTTAAATCAATTGAGTTATCAGTCATAATAATTCCATATAGTTTAGGTTTTAGGTAAAAATTTATTATATATCTGTAAAACAGGTTCAGGCAGATTAACTATTTGACCATGAATAAATACATTCCACACGGTTACCGACATCGTTAAAACTGACGGACTGACAATAATTTTTTATCAGTGACAAACCTCGTCCTGAGAATATGGGGAATTCCTTATCTGTTTCTGTTTTTTCCAGTGAACTGACATCAAAACCCTGGCCGCTGTCTTCAAATATAATAAACAGGTCTCCACCCGTATTATTAGGGATATTTTTTACAGAAATTTTAATTGAACCACTGTCTAATTTATTCAGGCGTTCTTCCTTATCGGTATAAAACTGCATAAAACCTTCCGGTGAAGATTTGATACTGGAATCAAGTCCGAGCAATCCATGATCCAGAGCATTACAGAACAACTCTGTTAATACTGTACTGAGTTTATCCTGCTGTATCTGATGACCCTGAATTTCACCCATGATTTGATTAATTAGAGGCACAGGATCTACGGTTTTAATGCAGTCATAATAAAACAGTAATTCAAATTCCCAATGCGTAGGTACAAATTTTTTATAGGAGCCTCTCTGGCTGGCCAGCTGGTTAATATACGCCAT
Source organism: Gammaproteobacteria bacterium (assembly GCA_027012135.1). Classification (GTDB taxonomy): domain Bacteria; phylum Pseudomonadota; class Gammaproteobacteria; order GRL18; family GRL18; genus JANELJ01. The sequence goes on along the minus strand of JALUZF010000167.1, from coordinate 39,856 downwards.
GTCACAGCTAATAACTCCCAATGTTACATCATCACTCTGCTCCTGCTCCTGAATAAAATTATCCAGGGTATCCAGGATATGCTCAAACAGATCAATTTCTCTATCATTATCTGCACTGTCTGTATTATTCATATTAACCTGAAGACAGTTTGTAAAGCGTTCAACTCCGAACATTTCACCTGAACTGTTTTCTGCTTCAAGAATACCATCAGTACTGAGTATAACTTTGTCATTATCATTAATTTTAATAATATCCACCTTGTCACTGAAGCTGCTGTCATCCAGTATGCCCAGAGGAAGATGACGAGATTTTAATTCCACAACAGAATCCCCCTTATGCAGCCAGGCCGCGGGAATAGCACCGTTCCAGTATTTTAAAATATTATTAATAGTATCAATTTCCACCAGGCAGGCTGCCAGAAACATCCCCGTGGGTAACTGATGTTTCAACTTACGATTTATTTCACGCACCACATCATGTATAGAATAACCCTTGGCTGTCATGCTGTAAAACACATCCGATAACGGTAAAGCACCCAGTGAAGCTGCCAGTCCATGGCCGGTAAAGTCACCAAACAGAACATGCAGACCACCCGTCGGTTTTACCACAGCCAGTACGACATCACCATTAAACAGGGACATGGGCGATAAATGCAGCTTAATGTTTTCTGCAGACAAACAGCCCGGATTTAAAATACTGTCAAAAACTTTTCGGGCAACTTCCTGCTCCTTGCTTTCATGCTCCTGGTGAGCCAGTAATTCATGTTTCTGTTTATTAACGGTATTGTAAAGCTGGCTCATTCTTTCCAGTGCATCTATCTTGGCTTTAATGATCACCTGGTTATAGGGTTTGGACAGAAAGTCATCACCACCCACTTCCACGCAGCGTCTTAATGCCTGCTCATCGGTCATGGCCGTCAGGAAAATAATCGGAGTGAATTTTTCCTGTGATATTGCCTTTATTTTCCGGGTAGCTTCATAACCGTCCATAACCGGCATCATAATGTCCATTAATACCAGATCCGGTTCCTCCTGCTGAAAAACATCTATGGCCTCCTGACCATTTACAGCAGAGACAACGGTATAGCTTTCTTTTTTAAGAATGGCAGAGAGGATCATTCTATTGCTTAATTCATCATCAACTATCAGGATTTTCATTCAATTACTTTTATTACTTAAACTATTCTGGCTCAGGAAATTTCAAACAGTTTGTCAAAATTTGAAACCATTAAAATATCTTTTACATCATTACGACAGCCTTTTAAGTGCACACTACCCTGTTCACTTCCGGCATATTCTCTTAACAGAAGCAGCATACCTAATGCAGAACTGTCAATATATTCTGTCTGGGACATATCAATAATAAATTTCTTGCTGCTGCCTGTCGGGGTATTGCGATAGGCATCTCGAAACTCTTTATGACAACTAAAATCAAAACGACCTGCAATGGTTATATTTACAGTATCGTCATGAACCTGGCTGGTAATAGGCATAATATTTCTCCATTATTGTTATTTTAGACAACGATTGTTTATGTCTCTTTATTATTGGGTTTAGCTAAAGCTTTATCCCGCACTCAGTTCGAGTAATTTATCAGTAATTTTTTCCAGGGGCAGAATAAAATCGGCCCCTCCCAGTTTTACCGCTTCACCGGGCATCCCCCACACCACGGAAGACTTCTCATCCTGGGCAATGGTGGAAGCACCAACTTCCTGCAGTTCTTTTAATCCCCTGGCTCCATCATCACCCATACCCGTCAGTATGGCTCCAACCGCATTAGGTCCGACGTTCTGGCACACGGAACGAAACATTACATCAACCGAAGGTTTATGGCGGTTAACCGGGGGACCGCCATTTAAACGGCAAATATAATTAGCATCATTACACTCTACAAGAAGGTGATGACTGCCCGGTGCAATATAGACATGACCCGGTAAAATTCGCTGGCCATCCTGTGCTTCAAACACAGTCATAGCACTGCAACCGTCCATACGTTTAGCAAAGGGTTCACTGAATGCCGCAGGAATATGCTGGCTGATCACAATAGCCGGAGCATCCGAAGGCATACGTGTCAGCACTTCCTTGATGGCTTCTGTACCGCCAGTAGAAGCACCAATGGTGATAATTTTTTCAGTCGTCCTGAGAAATTTCTGTGGCGCTTTTTGCAGCACCGCATCGGCTGAAAGTTTTTCATCTACATTGGGAATACCCGCTGTACCTGAACGTACCCGTGCAACCGAAGCCACTTTAACCTTGTTGATAATATCATCTGCATATTCCTGCAGTTTACTGGCGACATCCACCCTGGGCTTCGGTACAAAATCTACCGCACCGATCTCCAGTGCTTCCAGGGTGACATCTGCACCAGCTTCGGTAAATGTCGAGATCATAATCACCGGCATAGGACGCAGCCGCATCAGATTCTTTAAAAAGGTAATGCCGTCCATGCGAGGCATTTCAATATCCAGTGTCAGTACATCCGGCAGTAACTGTTTAATTTTATCTCTTGCAATTAACGGATCCGATGCGGTACCTACTACTTCAATAGCCTGATCCTGACTCAGGATCTCCTGCAGTAATTGCCTGATAAGTGCCGAATCATCAATAATTAAAACTTTTATTTTTTTTGCCATAATTTTATATCCCTAAATGTCGCTGACTTTAACCTGCGTTCGTCCATTTATCACCTCTCCCTTCGTAAGAAATCTGGGGTAAGGGTATTATATTAAAACAGCTCTATATCGACTGCAGCCGGCTTTTCCTCAATGGTATGCTGGTATTCTTCTTCACGTTTAATCAATGTATCGTTATGCAATGAACGTAATTTTTTAACTTTAACTTTACCACTGTTGGGATGGAAGACCACTTTCCTGGGGTAAATATCACCGGTGTCTTCTGAAATCAGTGGAATACCTTCCAGGGCAATGTATTCTTCAACAAACTCGATATTTCGATTACCTACATCTGTCATATGACGCAGAATTTTACCGCCGCCGAATATTTTGACTTCCAGGTTCTCCCGACGACCACCATGCTTGAGAATATCATTGATCAGCATTTCCATGGCATAAGAACCATAACGGGATGCTGAGGTAGAAGGCCCGGAATTAATATGGTGAGATAAATCATCCTGGGTATTAGGCAACATAAAATGGTTCATACCTCCGATACCGAAAATTCGATCCCGGATACAGGCTGAAACACAGGATCCCAGTACCGTCACAATAACTTCATCATGGTATGTTACATAGTATTCACCGGGTAATATTTTGGCGGCAAAAGATTGATGCAGTTTATCCCAGTAACGGTTAATACCGTTAAACCCGGGCAACGCCACCTGAGGCGTTCTGTTTCGGTAACTGAATGCGGATTTCTCTTCCATTAAAGCTCTTTGTATTAAATCAATGATGATTAATTCAGCTTAAACAAAAAACAGCAGGTAAATCATCAAATAGTCAGTAATCAACCCTAATTCTAGTTGAAAAAAACTTTTTTGCCTGCACTTTTTAAAAAAAGAAGGAGTTTTCAGTAAAGGATCAGGCAATCTTCCTGTAGACTGTGTTACGGATGAGTTGATAACGATCAGTGACATTATACAGAGTTTCGGAATGACCAATAAAAAGGTAGCTGCCCTGGGCATGAACATTAGCAAAGCGGTCAAACAACTGCCGTTGGGTATCCTTGTCAAAATAGATAACTACATTACGGCAAAAAATAATATCCATCGGGCCTTTAAAAGGAAATGGCTGCAGCAGGTTCATAGGCTTGAAGGTAATCATCTGACGCAGTTCCCTGGAGACTTTTAACTTGTCTGCATTGGCACTCCGGCCCTGCATAAACCAGCGGGCCATACGTTCATCAGAGACACCGGTTACCCGGTCAGCCTGATAAACCCCCCTGGCTCCGGTCGCTACTACATTGGTATCCAGGTCTGTAGCCAGTATTTTGACATCCCAGCCCAGGTGTTCCGGAATCACTTCCTTTAACACCATAGCAATGGAATAGCTTTCCATACCCGTGGAACAGCCCGCTGACCAGACCCGTATCTTTTTACTATTACGATTGCGCTGCATAATATCCGGCAGGATTTCATTAGCCAGCATTTCAAAGTGGTGATTTTCACGAAAAAATGAGGTCAAATTGGTGGTAATGGCATTGATAAAATGAGTGAATTCTTCATGGTTACGATCTTCCAGAAGTGTACAGTAATCGTCAAAATTACAAATACCCAGAGCTCTTAGACGCCGCACCAGACGTGAGTAGACCATGTCCCGCTTGGCATCAGATAATACAATACCGGAATGCTCAGTAACAATATCACGAATGTGATTAAAGTTTTTATCAGTAAAAGTAAACTTTTTGTCTACTGAGGCCATGTATAACAACCAGGGTAATAAAAATTAATGAGCTCCGGAATAGTATCCAGACTGGAGTTGAAACAGCTGTACTAAAGTACTTAAAACAGTGCTTAAATTAGAATTTAAAATTCTTCCCATTCCGAATCATCACTGGCAGTGGCAGGAGCCGAAGCTGTAGCCACAGGCTGTAATTCAGGGGTCACTTTTGGTGCCTTTGCAGCAGGAGCAGAAACTCGCTCTACTGCCGGTGAAGCAGATATTGCGTGATCGGTTTCACCGGTTTCAAAGAAGTTCATCATTTCATTTAAGCTGCGTGCCTGATCATCCATGGATTCACTGGCAGCCGCTGTTTCTTCCACAAGTGCGGCATTTTGCTGAGTAACTTCATCCAGCTGGGTAATGGCTTTATTAACCTGTTCAATACCCGCAGACTGCTCACTGCTGGCCGCAGCAATTTCAGCAATAATATTACTAACTTTTCGTACTGAATTAACAATTTCTCCCAGGGTCTGACCGGAATCATCCACCAGTCGGGTACCCTCTTCAACTTTTTCCACACTGTCCTTAATTAATGCCTTAATCTCTTTTGCGGCGGCTGCACTGCGTTGTGCCAGACTGCGCACTTCGGAAGCTACTACGGCAAAACCGCGTCCCTGCTCCCCTGCTCTGGCCGCTTCTACCGCAGCATTTAATGCCAGCAGATTGGTCTGAAAAGCAATTTCATCAATAACACCGATAATATCTTCAATTTTCTTGCTTGCAGAATTAATATCTTCCATAGCAGAAATGGTGGAATTAATCACTTCCCCGCCTTCCTGAGCCTGATCACGGGCACCGGCGGCCAGCTGATTGGCCTGACGGGAATTATCAGCATTCTGTTTTACAGTGGACGTTAATTCTTCCATACTCGAAGCTGTTTCCTGAAGAGATGAGGCCTGCTCTTCCGTACGCTGACTCAGATCAGTATTACCCTGGGATATCTCATTGGCAGCAGATGAAATATGGCTGGCAGATACCCGGATTTCCGAGACCATTTTTAACAGATTATCCATGGACTGATTCATGGCTTGCTGTAAGCTGGCAAACTCACCTTCAAATTCACCTTCCATGCGTTTAACCAGATTACCTTCTTCCAGTGCTTTAACCACATCCAGAATGGCATGAATGGGTTTTACAAACTGATCCAGCATCCGATTCATTCCGGAAACAATGTTTTTCATGGTACCGTCAAAGTCATCCGCATTAAGGCGTTTATTCAGTTCACCTTTTGCTGCAACATCAATCAAACCTTCTATCTGAAGCTGGTTTTTTTTCAGCTCGGTAATATCTTTCCATTCCTGACAGGCACCGATAAAGTTACCGTCATCATCATATAAAGGGGTCACATTCAGATCAAACTGTATATCACCCAGATCGATAACCCCCTGATACGGCAAATTGGAAGGATCACTTAACAGGCGCCGTTGATGAGCCGGGTTTTTATGGAAATCGTCAATACATTTGCCGATTAGCTTATCTGCATTAAAGTCCGGAAAATTCTGCTGCAAACGATGCTCGACTCGTTTCATTAATTTCTGGGCGGCCGGATTAATAAAGGTAATAACCAGATCCTGATCAATTGTCATTACTGCCGACGTCATGGCATTGAGAACGGAATTTTTAATTTTCATTTCGGCATCATTTGCTTTGGTTGCCATGGTCTTAACCTCGGTTTGCGGTTGCGCGGTTTTATTCGTTATTATCGTTGTTTTAACTGTGGTATTAACAGACGTGTTCGATTTTCTTACGGCTTTTTTCCTTACCACTTTTTTTACGGCTCTGGCAGTTTTTACGGCTCTGGCAGCTTTTACAGCTCTGGTACGTTTTACAGCATTACCGGAAGCCGCTTTATTTTCTGTATCGGCATCGCCGGCTAAAACCTTAGCCTCGGCTGTATTTTTTTTAGTGTCATTTTTGTCACTGTCCGGTTTATTATCTTCACCCATCCAGGCAAGGGGATCAAAACCCAGACGTTCTTTATTTGCCGTCATATTATTACCTGATTAATTCATTAATATAATCCTAAATAAATCAGTTGAACCTACTGCGAATGTTCATAGCACTGAACATTCTCGCTACGATTCAACTGACTTATTTAGGATAGTGTTCTGTTTTCAAGCAGATCAATGGCCAGTTGCCGGTAATCTTCGGCCCCATTACTTCTGGGCCTGTATTCGAAAATGGTTTTTGCAAAACCAGGCGATTCAGCCAGCGATACATTTTCCCGAATGGCTGTTTCAAAAACCTGATCAGGAAAATAACTGACCAGTTTGCTCCGGATCTGCTGAGCCAGTTTTCTCTGTTTCTGGTAGCGGGTAACAACAAACCATTTACGGGTGTTTTTTTCCAGAACCTGTTCTATATGGGTAACCACTTTTATCAGCCGGGACAAGCCCTGTAAAGCCAGGTAATCACCGGTTACCGGTACTACAAATTCTTCACAGGCTAAAATGGCATTCATGGCCAGTAAACCGGATGCCGGCGGACAGTCCACCAGAATGAAGTCATATTCATTTTCCGGCAAAGCTGACAATGCATCATAAAGCTGATAGCCGATTCTGCTTTGTGAAGCAGCATCAGTGTTTTGCGGAGGGGTTTCTATTTCACCCAGACGGACTCCGGCAGGAATAAGAAACAGATTATCACGTACTTTCTGTATAACTTCAGCTATCTCTTTTCCATCCAGTAATACTTCATCCATGCCGCTGCTGTTATCGGTATTAACACTAAAACAGCTGCCCAGGTGACCCTGTGGATCCATATCCAGCATTAACACTTTCTGTCCTTCTAAAGCCAGGGCATGAGAAAGATTTAACGTGGTGGTGGTTTTGCCTACCCCACCTTTCAGGTTCATTACAGCAATCACTCTCATGTGATCTCAATCAGTTTATGCAGCAGGCTGTTCAACTTCATCCATCTCTGCTGAACTCATCAGGGCATCAATATCCATAAGCACCACCATTTTATTATTGATGGTTGCCAGGCCATTAACAAAACGATTATCCACATAACCTTTCATTTCCGGTGCCGGGCGAATGGAATCGTATTTCAGATTATGCACATCAGAAACTGCATCAACAATAATCCCCATAATGCGGTCATGTTCTTCACCAAAAACTTTAAGTACAATCACAACCGTGGTTGGGCCATAGGCTATTTCCGGCAGGTTAAAACGCTTTCTTAAATCCACAATAGGTACAATGGTACCGCGAAGATTAATAACACCCTGCAGATAATCAGGGGTTCTGGGTAAAGTAGTGACTTTATCCCAGCCTTTTATTTCCCGGACTCTCAGAACATCTATCGCATATTCCTCACCGGCCAGAACAAAAGTTAAATACTGTTCTGCATTCTCATCGGTCAAAGCATCAAGTTCACCAACAATATCCTGAATATCACTCATTATTTTCTCCGGATCGGGCATATCTCTTTCCATTATCCATTAGCATAAGTCTGATTTTGGTAATTCTGTACCGGTTCAATTTCTTTTGCCAGGGTCAGCAGACCGCTCATATCAAGGATCAGGGCGACCGTACCATCACCCAGTATCGTGGCTCCGGAAACACCCTGTATTCGTTTATAATTGGTTTCCAGACTCTTGATGACCACCTGCTGCTGACTTAATAAATCATCCACCAGGATACCCGCCTTGCCACCATCACCTTCTACTACAACCAGCAGGCAATCCTGTAAACGATGTGTGCCCGGCTGCACATCAAAGACTTCATACAGCCGGACTAATGGAATATATTTATCGCGCATCTTGTACACTTCAGTGGTACCGGCAATGGTATTAATATTGTCTGTCTCAATTTCCAGCGATTCAATAATTGACACTAATGGAATAATATAAGTTTCGTTACCGACCTTAACCAGCTGTCCGTCAAGAATAGCCAGGGTTAAAGGCAGGCGGATGGTAAAGGTAGTGCCCCGGCCTTCTTCGGTGCGGACATCAACATTACCGCCGAGCTCCTTAATGTTTTTTCGCACCACATCCATGCCTACGCCCCGACCGGAAATATCACTGATCTGGTCTACAGTAGAAAAGCCGGGATGAAAAATCAGATCATAAATTTTTTCATCGGGCAGGTTATCCTGTTCAGTCACCAGGCCTTTTTCTATGGCTTTGTTTAATAATTTGTCTCTGGGCAGGCCTGCACCGTCATCAGAAATTTCAATAATAATAAAACCGCCCTGATGATAGGCATTAAGGGTAATGGTGCCGGTTTCACTCTTACCTGCTGCCAGACGGGTCTGGGGATCTTCAATACCATGATCCAGTGAATTGCGCACTAAATGCACCAGAGGATCACCAATTTTTTCCATAACGGTTTTATCAAGCTCAGTCTGTTCACCGAACATTTTAAGCTCAATTTTCTTGTTCATTTTCTGGCCCAGATCATGAACCAGTCTGGGAAAACGCTGGAAGGAAGAACTGATGGGCAGCATACGAATACGCATAACGCTTTCCTGTAGTTCCCGGGTATTGCGTTCTAACTGAGCCAGTCCTTCTCTCAGATCTTCGATTTTATCCATGGAAAAATCTTCACCCATCTGACTGAGCATAGACTGAGTAATAACCAGTTCTCCAACCATATTAATGAGGGTATCAATTTTGTCTGTACCCACACGGATAGAACCGGTTTCAGTGGCTTTTTTCTTCCTGGTGGATGATTTTTGCTGGGCTTCGGCAGGCTGTTGCACCCCGGCTGCAGGCACTTTAGAAGGCACTGTCTGAGCATCACTTTCTCCAGTAATGGGAATAACATTATCCGCTGCTGTTATAGTTTCACTGACAGGGATTTCAGCAGGTTGTGGGGAATCGTTCTGTTCTGATGTACTAGTATCATCTGGTTCAGAAGTTAAGGGTTCAATACTTAAATCACAGTCATCTTCCACCCATTCAAATATTTCTTCTATGACGGCCTTATCTATAGCTCCCTGCTGTTCATTTTTTTTTAAATGGAGGATCCAGCTCAGATAACTCAGTTCCGGATCCATATGTTCAAATTCCGGCAGACCGCTTAAATTCACCCGGTTTTCGAGATCGCCAAGAGCCGCCAGTTCCTTAAACATACGCACGGTATCATTGCCGGTTCGGAGCATATGTTCATGGGGATGAAATTTAATAACCCAGCCATCTGCTTCTGGCTCTTGCTGCTCTGATTCAGTTTCTGCTTCCTGCTTATCTTCTGTTGCCTGATTATTACCGGCGTTTAATACCGCTTCCAGTTTTGCCTGAATCTCATTCACCCTGCTCATTTCAGGCGGCACATCGTCACGGGCAGCATCCAGTAATTCACGAAGTACATCAACTGAATTAAGCAGAACATTAATGGCTTCCTTACTGATTGCCCTGCGCCCATCACGCATTTCATCCAGCAGGGTTTCCATAACATGGGTAAAGCTGGCAATTTCTGTAAGAGAAAAAGTACCGGCTCCCCCCTTAATTGAATGAGCAGCCCGGAACACAGCATGAATCACTTCATCATCGGCAGTTCCAGAGTCCAGTGCCAGCAGTCCTGACTCCAGTACATCCAGCCCTTCATCACTCTCTTCCAGGAAAGACTGCTTAAATTGCGATAAATCAATACTCATTATCTGATTCTCTCTCTGGTAAAAATTAATCCAGGCCCACTCTGTTTATATAATATGGCTGCTGTTTTTTAACCCAGCACCCGCTTAACCGTATTTAGTAATTGATCCGGATTAAAGGGTTTAACAATCCAGCCGGTAGCACCGGCATTTTTACCTTCCATTTTTTTCTCTGTCCCAGCTTCCGTGGTAAGCATCAGAATCGGAGTATATTTATAGGTTGGTAAAGCCCGCAACTGACGGATCAGTTCAATACCATCCATAACCGGCATATTGACGTCAGAGAGTACTAAATCAAAACTTCTGGTTTTGGCTATATTAAGCGCCTGCTGTCCATCAGCCGCTTCTTCTACCTCATAACCGGCCCCCTTGAGGCTAAATGCAAGCATCTGTCTCATGGATGTTGAATCATCAACGGCTAGAATTGACCTGGGCATTAATTATTCTCCATTAGCGATAGTGTTAAATCTGTACGGTTCCTTTAGGTTTAAAGATAGTCAATCCAGTGCCAGTACGCCAGTTAAACCGGAGTTTTCCGCACCGTGCTTTAGACTATCTGATACTCCCTGCCACTGAACGCTGATTTGCAGAAGTTCTGCCGACTTGAAAAAAGCCGCCAGCAGCTGCAGACCCGCACCATCAACCCGCTCAATATCTGCACCATTTAATATAATGCTTTTCTGTTCATTTAATAGCTGACTGAACTGTTCAAAATACCCAGCCACCAGAGTTATATCCAGGGAGTCATCAAAAATAACGGTTCCTGCATCATTCTGTTCAGAACGGCTTTCAGATTCACTCATAATTATTCCGGGTCAGTTTTGCAGATTTTGTCATAGTCGCTGTGTACCAGAGATTCATATTCTATTACTTCTTAATTAGCTCTATCGGATAAAATCATTAAAGCTTTAGCTTTTTTAAAAAAATTCTGGTAAATACGGCTTTATTGTTATATTAATAGCCTTCAGGATATTAATATGTGTCCATTCAGAAACTGCTTTCCCCTTCTAAAGAAGGGTGAAGTTAGAAGCTTAATAAACAGGTAGATATCAATTAGCTAAAAATATAGTTGAGGATTTTTGTTTGTGCCAGCTGCTTTACTTTTCCGGGTTATCATATAAATGAGACGCTCTCTGTTACAGTTTGTCCGTACCACCGCTAATAGTGCCCGCGATCTGGCGCCGATTGCTATTGTGATTGCCCTGTTTCAGATTTTTGTTCTACAGCAGCCTATCCCGGATGTAGCAGAAATCATTGTCGGTTCGGTTTTTGTTGTGGTCGGCCTGACTTTTTTTATTTACGGCCTGGAAATGGGGCTGTTTCCCATTGGTGAATCCATGGCTTTTGCCTTTGCCCGCAAGGGTAATGTTATGTGGTTATTGATCTTTGCCTTTGCCCTGGGTTTTGGTACGACAGTAGCGGAACCCGCCCTCATTGCCGTATCAAAAAAAGCCGCCCGGATTGCTGCAGAAGGTGGTGTCATTGAAGCCACCAATCTGGCTATTAAACAATATGCCAACGGGCTTAAATTTACGGTTGCCTTTTCTGTCGGCCTGGCTGCCGTTATCGGGGTTTTACGTATTATTAAAGGCTGGCCAATTCAGTGGATAATTATCGGCGGTTACGTCATCGTCGTCTCCATGACGGCTTTTGCCCCTGAAGAAATTATTGGTATTGCCTATGATTCCGGCGGGGTAACCACTTCAACCATTACCGTGCCGCTGATGACCGCCCTGGGTATTGGTCTGGCCTCCAGTATCAAAGGCCGAAATCCTATGATTGACGGCTTTGGCCTGATTGCTCTGGCCTCACTGACCCCCATGATTTTTGTAATGGCCTATGGGATGACCTACTGATGGAAGGCATTATTGATGAATTAGTACGCTTTGCCATTACCTTTATGCATACCATTAAGGATGTGCTTCCTATTGCCGTGATTATTTTCGGTTTTCAGATATTTGTGATCCGCAAAAACATTCCTAATCTGAAACGGGTATTAATTGGCTTTTTCTATGTGGTTCTGGGACTGGCTCTGTTTTTACAGGGGCTAGAAGATGCCCTGTTTCCCATCGGCCGTATGATGGCGGCCCAGTTAACCGATCTGGATTTTATCAAACACAGTGCCGAGTCACTGCAACAGGGTGTGGCCATACACTGGACCCAGTACTACTGGGTGTATATTTTTGCTTTTACCATTGGTTTCAGCACCACCATTGCTGAACCTTCACTACTGGCGGTAGCCATTAAGGCCAATGAAGTATCCGGTGGCTCTATCGGGATCTGGGGGCTTAGAATTGCGGTTGCACTGGGTGTCGCTGTCGGTATTGCCCTGGGTTCCTGGCGCATTGTTACCGGTCTGCCCCTACATTATTTTATTATTACAGGTTATATTATCGTGGTTATTCAGACCATTTATTCACCCAAAATGATTATTCCGCTGGCTTATGATTCCGGCGGTGTAACCACATCAACCGTTACCGTCCCCATTGTCACGGCTCTGGGTATAGGCCTGGCATCCAGGGTACCGGGACGCAGTGAACTCATTGACGGTTTCGGACTGATTGCTTTTGCCAGTTTATTTCCCATAATTTCGGTTCTGGCCTATGCCCAGCTGTCACATTGGTACAGCAGGCGAAACCGGAACGTGGACTGACAGAACTTTATAATGCCATGATGATTGATATTTTACCCATTAATAATTGTAACTGCTCAGTATAAATTAAAGTAAGGTAGAGTGAATGGCTGCAGGTACACTGAATAGTGACTAATAATTTACAAATGTATAACCAGAGGACAAAGTATTATGCGCTTTAAACTGATTATTGCCCTGGTGGACGACCATGTTACCGATGCGGTTCTCGATGCCAGCCGCAATGCCGGTGCAACCGGCGCCACGGTCATCAATAATGCCCGCGGTGAAGGTATAAAAAAAACCAAAACCTTTTTTGGCCTGACTCTGGAAACCCAGCGTGATGTGCTTCTGTTACTGGTGGAAGAACATCTGAGCCGGGAAGTTCTGGAAACCATCAATGAGGTGGGCAAGTTTGATAATACCCCGGGCACCGGCATAGCCTTCCAGATTGATGTAGAAGATGCGGTCGGTGTATCCCACCAGATTGAAGAATTAAGCGAGAAGATTGAGGAAAGAATATGAAGCCAATGCTCAAACAGGTTAAAGATGTCATGAAAACCCAGGTGGATTTTGTTGACGGCATGAAAACCGTTCAGGAAGCACTGCAGGAAATGAAGCATATTGAAACCAAAACACTGATTGTCAATAAACGTCATGATCACGATGAATGGGGTGTGGTGGTCGTTTCCGATATTGCCCGCCAGGTACTGGCTCTGGACAAATCCCCGGATCGAACCAATGTTTACGAAGTCATGACCAAGCCGGCTGTTACCGTACCGCCGGATATGGATATTCGCTATTGTGCCCGCCTGTTTGAACATCTGGGTCTGTCCCGTGCACCGGTGGTGCAGGACAAGGAGATTATCGGCATTGTAAGTTATACGGATATGGTGCTTAAGGGACTGTGTAAAATTATTTAGGATGTAAGCTCTGTTTATCTCAACTATACTATTGAAATGAACAACGTTATTTTTGAAGAAATTATATTACTGCTAACCCTGGCAGTGATAGCCATTGCACTGCTGAAACGTTTCCGGATCGCCCCGATCCTGGCTTATCTGCTGGTGGGTATTCTCGTCAGCCCTAACGCCCTGGGATTAATAAGCGATAATCAGGATGTCCGTTTTATTGCCGAGTTCGGCGTGGTTTTCCTGATGTTTACTGTGGGCCTGGAATTTTCCCTTGACCGCCTGATCACCTTGCGCAAGGAGGTTCTGGGACTGGGCGGCGCCCAGGTTATGCTTACAGCCCTGCTGGCCGGCACGATTGACTGGTACTTCAGCCGTAATATTCAGGAAGCCATTGTCGTCGGCGGTATTATTGCTCTCTCTTCTACCGCCATTGTTATAAAACAGCTTTCCGAACAGCTGGAACTCAATTCCCGACATGGCCACCTGGCCGTCAGTATTTTAATTTTTCAGGATCTGGCGGTTATCCCCCTGCTGATTATTATTCCAACCTTTGCCGCCCAGGAATCAGTGCATCTGACTCCGGATCTCTGGCCGTTTATTAAAAGCGGCATTATTTTGCTTATTATGTTAGCCATTGGTCACTGGATCCTCAGACCTTTACTGCGGGTTATTGCCCATAGTCGTTCTGCTGAATTATTTACCCTGTCGGTACTGCTGATTGCCCTGTCAGCCGCCTGGGCTACTCATGAAGCTGGTCTGTCACTGGCACTGGGTTCCTTTATTGCCGGCATGATGCTCAGTGAAACCGAGTACCGGCATCAGATTGAAGTGGATATCCGCCCGTTTCAGGATATTCTGCTGGGGCTGTTTTTTATTACTGTCGGCATGCTGCTTAATATCAACAGCCTGCTTTCCCAACTGCACTGGATTATCCTGGTCACTATCTTATTACTGACTCTTAAAACCATTATTACCAGTTTATTATGTTACCTGTTCGGGGCACCGGCCGGAGTCTCCTTTCGTACCGGCCTGGTACTAAGCCAGGGTGGTGAATTCGGTTTTGCCATCCTGACCCTGGCAGCTACCTACCAGGTGATTCCACCTCAAACCATGCAGATTGTACTCTCAGCCATTATTCTCAGCATGATGGTTACACCCTGGCTGATCAACAACAATGGCCGCTGGGCCAAAAGTCTGTTTCATACTTCTTACCTGTCCAATAGAGTAAATATTGCCCGGCAAATAGCCCAAAGCGCTCAGGGTCTGTCCGAACATATTATTATCTGCGGTTATGGCCGCATAGGACAGAACATCAGCCGTTTTATCGAGGAAGAAACCCAGCAGTCCATTGCCCTGGACCTGGATTCCAAACGCATACAGGAGGCCCAGGATGCCGGGGAACTGGTTGTTTATGGTGATCCGACTCATGGGGAAATACTCAGGGCCGCCGGTATTTTAAAAGCTAAAGTACTGGTGATTACGATAAAGGATACAGCTACCGCCAAAAAGATCATTGAAAAGGCCCGTACCTTCCGCAACGACATTCCGGTACTGGTACGTACCCTTGATGAAACTGAAATGGATGACTTGTATGAGTCCGGCGCCACCGATGTGATCCCTGAATCACTGGAATCCTCCATTATTATGGCTTCACATTTGCTTATTCATCTGGATGTACCGCTTAATGCCATTACCCGTGACATAGCCCATGCCCGCAAGGACCGCTACCAGTTTCTGCGCGGTTTCTATCCCGGCGAGGAAGCCACCCATGTACAGTCCGGACACCTCAGTGAACACATGCACACCATTGTACTGTATCCCGGTGCGCGAGCCATTGGCATGAAAATCGGAGAGCTGAATCTCGATGGTCGTAATATTGTATTTACGGCTCTGAGACGGGGCGGTATCCGGGGCAAGGAACCCACACCGGATGTCGTCTTAAAGGAAAATGACGTACTGGTGATGTACGCCAAACCGGAAGATCTGGAATATATGCGGGTAGAATTACTGACAGGACATTAGCCACCTGTACCCTAACCTGCTGCTGCAATCCTCTGTTCAATAAAAGCTATCGCCTTAGCCATACGTGCCAGACAACGCTCGCGGCCAATCAGCTCCAGGGTGACATCAATGGAAGGCGACATGCCGGCACCGGTCACCGCCACTCTTAAGGGTTGAGCCACCTTGCCCAGTTTCAGTTCCAGTTCCTCTGCAACATCGAGAACAATCTGATGCAAAGCTTCGCCGTTCCAGTCAGCAGTTTCACTAAAGCGTTCCAGCATCAGCTGCAATGGCTCCAGGGCCGCAGCTTTTAAATTCTTTTTAGCGGCTTTTTCATCAAATTCATCAAAGTCCTCATAAAAATACCGGCTGCTTTGAGCCATTTCCAGTAAAGTTTTAGAGCGTTCTGCCTGAGCCGTTACTACAGCACTTAAAGCCGGACCGTTAGCAGTATCTATGCCCAGTCGCTGCATATGCCAGGCCAGGTGCCGGGCAACATGCTCAGGATCGCCTTCCTTAATATAATGCTGGTTTAACCAGAGCAGTTTATCCGGGTTAATAGACGATGCGGATTTGTTTATATCATCCAGCTCAAACAATTCTGTCATTTCCTCTATAGAAAATATTTCCTGATCTCCATGAGACCAGCCCAGACGTACCAGATAGTTGAGCAGTGCTTCGGGCAGATAACCTTCCTCCCGGTAATTGAGCAGGTTGGCTGCGCCATGACGCTTGGACAGCTTGGCTCCCTTTTCATCCAGTATCATGGGCAGATGAGCGTATTCAGGGATGCCTGCACCCATGGCCCTGAGAATATTGATCTGCCGGGGGGTATTGTTCAGATGATCATCACCGCGAATAATATGGGTCATACCCATGTCCAGATCATCAATCACCACAACCAGATTATAGGTCGGTGTGCCGTCACCCCGGGCAATGATCAGATCATCCAGTTCCTGATTCCTAATAACAATCTGACCTTTAACATGATCATTTATCACCACCTCACCCTCCAGGGGCGTTTTAAAACGGATAACCGGCTTAATATCTTCCCGACCGGCCGGCGGTGCAGTCAAATCCCGGCAGCGACGGTCATAACGGGCCTTTTCCTTATTCGCCATCTGCTGTTCGCGCATGGCTTCCAGTTCTTCTTTGGAGCAATAGCACTTATAAGCATGACCATTATCCATTAATTGCTGAATCACTTCCTTATAACGGTCCATTCTCTGCGTCTGATAATAAGGCCCTTCATCATGCGTCAGTCCCAGCCACTGCATACCCTCAAGAATCACATCCACGGCTTCCTGGGTAGAGCGTTCCCTGTCCGTATCTTCTATACGTAACACAAAAGACCCCTTATGTTTTCTGGCATAGAGCCAGGAAAACAGGGCGGTACGGGCACCACCAATATGTAAAAAGCCAGTAGGACTGGGCGCAAAGCGGGTTTTGACTGTCATTATTTCTCTCGGAAATTTAGTAAAAGAGGTGTATTTTACAAACTTAGACTGCACTCTACAAATACAAAGAAAAATGCCGGGGAAAAAGCAAAAAAATATTTTTTTTGCTGGACAATTTATTTTATTACCAGTATCATACACGCCTGTTGTTTGGGGCTATAGCTCAGCTGGGAGAGCGCTTCGCTGGCAGCGAAGAGGTCAGGAGTTCGATCCTCCTTAGCTCCACCAATTTCCTTTTCTGGAATCTCTCCGGAATAAATAAAGGAGTTTGGACAAGAAACAACATCCAAAGCTGTTTTCACAGCGAAGAGAGACTTGCAGCCATAGGCTGTTTATCTGTGTCCCCTTCGTCTAGTGGCCTAGGACACCGCCCTTTCACGGCGGTAACAGGGGTTCGAGTCCCCTAGGGGACGCCACTTTAACATACTTATGAATTATCCTCTTTTAAAAATTCTTAGCTTGCTTATTCTTTTACTGGGTTTAAATGCCTGCAATAAAGAACAGGAGCAACATGAAAAAAACTCAAATCACAGCGGACAGTATTATTTTAATAAACACTGTGCAGGTTGTCATAATAAAAATGGAACCGGACTATTTCTTAAGGGAATACCGGCCAATATTGCTACCTCAAAAGATATTTCAGGCATCGTACATTATATAAAAAACGGCAATCAGAAAAACCATTCAAGACAAATGCCTGTATTTAAAAGCATGCCTGATAAAGAAGCCTATAAAATCGCTAATTATCTACTGAAGTTACAACACAACTACTTTGGCAATCCCGAAAACAAAGGCAAAATACTTCTTAAAAACAAACAGTAACATCTGCTATTGCAGGCTTATTATCAGCTCTTTCCATTTCTGTCCCCCGCTTATCACTGCCGCGCCCCAGGCAGAACAATAACATAAAATCGGCATGAAATTTTTACTGTATTCATGTAACATTGCGCTCTGTATCGAAAAGCTGGAGATTGTAATGTCAAACAAACCAACGATTGTTTATACCTTAACCGATGAAGCCCCTGCACTGGCTACCCAGTCCCTGCTGCCGATTATCAGGGCATTTACTCAAAGCGCGGGTATTAATATCGAAACCAGAAATATTTCTCTGGCTCATCGCATACTGGCGGTTTTTCCCGATGTACTTGGTGAGTCTCAAAAAACACCGGATGCTCTGGCGCAACTGGCAGAACTGACTAAAACACCCGAGGCCAATATTATTAAACTGCCCAATATCAGTGCATCTATCCCGCAGCTGAAAGCGGCCATTGCCGAACTGCAGACACAGGGTTTTGCCCTGCCCGATTATCCTGAAAACCCGGAAAACGATGAACAAAAAGCCATTAAATCCCGCTATGACCGGGTAAAAGGCAGTGCCGTCAACCCGGTGCTGCGCGAAGGTAATTCCGATCGCCGTGCACCGCCTTCCGTTAAACAATACGCCCGTAACAATCCCCATACTATGGGCGAATGGTCAAAACACTCAAAAACCCATGTGGCCAGTATGACTGAGGGAGATTTTTACGGCAGTGAACAGTCGCTTACCCTGGATACAGACACTGAATATACTATCGAACTGGACACTCAAAGCGGAAAACATCTTGTTCTTAAGGAGTCTGCACCCTTATTAGCCGGGGAAATTATTGATGCTTCTGTTATGAGCAAAAATGCCCTGCGTGATTATTACGCCCAGGAAATTGAAGAGGCTAAAAACCAGGGTATTTTACTGTCACTGCATTTAAAAGCCACCATGATGAAAGTCTCTGATCCGGTTATCTTCGGCCATGCCGTTTCTGTTTATTTTGCAGAAGTATTTGAAAAATACCAGGATCTTTTTGCACAACTGGGTATTGACCCTAATAACGGACTGGGCGATTTATACACCAAGATCCAGTCCCTGCCTGAACAGCAGCAGACTGAAATTAAAACCGATATAAACGCCTGCTATAACAGCCGCCCTGAGCTGGCCATGGTGGATAGTGATAAAGGTATTACCAATCTGCATGTACCCAGTGATGTAATTGTTGATGCCTCAATGCCAGCAGCCATACGCTCATCCGGCAAAATGTGGGGAGCGGACGGCCAGCTGCATGATACCAAAGCCCTGATCCCGGATCGCTCCTATGCCGGCATTTATCAGGAAACCATTGAGTTTTGCAGGGAACACGGCGCCTTTGATCCACGTACCATGGGCAGTGTTCAGAATGTCGGCCTGATGGCGCAGAAGGCCGAAGAATACGGCTCTCATGACAAGACCTTTGTGATCCCTGAAAACGGGGTGGTACGAGTTAAAGATAAAGACGGCAATACCCTGCTGGAACACCTGGTGGATGCCGGCGATCTCTGGCGCATGTGTCAGACTAAAGACGCACCGGTACAGGACTGGGTGAAGCTGGCTGTTAACCGAGCCCGGGCTACCGGTTTACCGACTATTTTCTGGCTGGACAATCAACGCGCCCATGATTGTGAGCTGATTAAAAAGGTTGAACAATACCTGCCGGAGCATGATACCAACGGCCTGGAAATTCGTATTATGTCGCCCAGGGAAGCCACGCATTTTTCCCTGAGCTGTATCAAGCAGGGCAAGGACACCATTTCCGTTACCGGTAATGTACTGCGGGATTATCTGACCGATTTATTCCCTATTCTGGAACTGGGCACCAGCGCCAAAATGCTGTCTATTGTCCCCTTAATGAACGGCGGCGGCCTGTTTGAAACCGGTGCCGGCGGATCTGCACCCAAACATGTACAGCAGTTTCTGCAGGAAAATCATTTGCGCTGGGATTCACTGGGCGAATTTCTGGCACTGGCCGTATCTCTGGAACACCTGGCTGACAGGTTTGATAATGCCGAAGCTCAGATTTTAGCCACTACTCTGGATCAGGCCACGGCAAAATTCCTTGAAAATAATAAATCGCCTTCCCGTAAAGTGGGTGAACTGGACAATCGCGGCAGCCATTTTTACCTGGCATTATACTGGGCCGAAGCTCTGGCTCATCAGGCAGAAGACCTTGGACTGGCTGAGCAGTTTAAACCGATTTATCAGCAACTGGCAGAGCAGGAACAGGCTATTATTGAGGCGTTATATTCTGTGCAGGGTAATAAGGTTGAACTGGATGGCTATTATCATCCGGATATGCACAAAGTTGAACAGGCCATGCGGCCTGCTGATGCGTTTAATAAGGTTATTGACAGAATATAAGGAAGCAGTGCATCAACGGGGAGGGAAAGAACCTCAGTCGCAATAAAGCTGAACCTGGTTCCTGCCCGCTTCCTTGGCACGATAAAGTGCAATATCCGCCCGGCGGATCAGATCATCTATCTGCTTATCGTCCTCATCCAGCTCGGTAACGCCAATACTGATATTATAAGAAAACTCAACATCCTCTTCTTTAAAGACCGAGTTTTCAATCAGGCGGCACATTTTTTCTGCAACCACTTTTGCACCATGACAATCGGTATTATTTAAAATAATAGTAAATTCTTCACCGCCGATACGGGCAAACAAATCACTTTCGCGTAACAGGTCTGAAATTTTTTCAGCAAAATCAATTAACACCTTATCGCCAATAATATGCCCGTAGGTGTCATTAATAGATTTAAAAAAATCCAGGTCCACCATTAAAAGAGACATAGGCTGCTTAACACGCCGGGCAATGGACATATAGTTTTTACCTTCTTCAAAAAAGCTGCGGCGGTTTTTAAGATGGGTTAAAGGATCTTTAAAGGCAATTTTATTAAGCTCTTCAATGGCATCTTCCAGCTCACGAGTCCGCTTGATAACCTGACGTTCCAGTCTGTCCTGATGCTGCATCTGAATATCATTAAAATAATCTCTGTCAATCTGCAGCTGAGTCAGCATCTGGTTAAAACTCTTCTCCAGACGTTTCAATTCATTTTCTTCATTGATATTCAGGTCAATACGAATATCTCCAATGTTTTGCAGGTCGATTTTTTCAATCTGTTGAGTCAGTCTGGATATGGGATTAAACAGATATTTCTGGAAGGCCCAGAGAAACAGAATTATCAGAATACTGCTTTTTATCACTGCATTAAGCAGAATCAACATAAAGCCCATTTTAACCCGGTTTATGACAACTGATGAGTCAGAAAAAAAGCGCACATTACCCAGGTAAATCAGTTTATTATCAAATTCCCTGTATATTTTCATTTGATAATAAAACAGATCAGAATTAACAACCTTATCAATACCAACAGCACGACCTCGTTTTTCCTTAATAAACCCTTCGTTATCAGTGATCTCAACACCGGTAACAATGGCCAGATTATAAATTCCATCAGTCAGGGCCTTAAGCTGTTCTGAATTTAACTCCCACATTGCCGTAGTAATAGCTGGTTTAAATGTTTTTTCCAGACGCTTAAGTTCATCGTTAATAATATTTTTAGTATATTCGTACTCCACCATAACATGGATACCTGTGATTAGAATCGTCAGGCCAAAGTAGATGGTAAAGACAACTTTAAGCAGTTTTCTGGAAATAGAATGCTTTTTATTAAATTTATAATGCATGTTTTTTTAACGGGGTATGTCAAAATATTTGTTGATATAATTTTCATATATTTCATCGTACCGGCCACTTTCATGAAGCTTTTTGAATCCCTGATTAAAGGCATCCCTGATATGATGATCAATAAAAGCCGTTCGATACCGGGTTGGTTCAAACAGATTATTGAGTACCACTGCTACCTTTGCAGAAACTTTTCCTTCACTGATCAACTTGTTTTTATAAAACCGGAATATGGATTTATCCATTACCGCCACATCAGTGCGGCCGCTTAAAAGCATTAATACCTGTATTTTCTGATTAGGCAGTTCTTTATAATGGGGGTTGGACGTTACCAGCTGACCATAGGCCTTGCCCAGATAAAGGTAAGCATTTTGAAACGCGATAACATCCAGATTAGCCAGGTCATTGATAGAATCAACTCTGGGACCGGATTTAAGCGTAATAGCATAATTGTGATACTGCATAAAATAGTCGGAATAAAAAGCATTTTTCAAACCGGAATTTTTTTTAATAACGGAGGTTGCCTCAATTTTTCTGTCGGCAAACATTTTAAATCCCCGCCCCAACGGCAAAAATACAGGTATAACTTTATAACCCGCCGGCTTCAGAGCTTCAGTAACAATATCGATAACAATACCGTTACCTTTTTCAAAAACATAGGGTGGAGTATAGGAACTGAAAATGACACGGATAGGTTTGGCTTTATCAACAGATGACTCTTTCTGAGTTGATGACTCTTTCTGAGTTATAGTTTGAGCACAGGCATTATTGAATAAAAATATCAGGGACAAGCATATAATAATAACAGAACGCATAAAACTGAAAACCTGTTGCACAAATCAAGAAACTGGTTCAAAGTTTAGACAAGCTCTATAAGAATAGCAAAGATATACAGTAAATATACTAGTTCTTACCTACCAAAGTAAGTAAGAACCTACAGAAAAGTATTCTAATCAATCCAGATTTTCCCTCATCCTAACCCTCTCCCGGTGGGATAAGGGATAAAGGAATGGACACAGACTTAGTCCAGTTTATTTTTATCGATTTCGTCGAAGTAAACCCGCTTGCGATAATTTATCAGACCATTGGTGGAGGAATCATGGTTTTCAACATCCCCGGGAGTTGAAAGGTCTTTCTGTATCTGACCGGCCAGAACCTTACCGTATTCCACACCCCATTGATCAAAGGAGTTAATATTCCAGATAATTCCCTGGACAAACACCTTGTGTTCATACATGGCCAGAATGGATCCCAGTGTTTTGGGTGTCAGACGTTCAAAGATAATGGTATTGGTCGGTTTATTGCCGTCAAATACCTTGTGCTGAATGACTTCTTCAATCTCATCCTGGGAATAGCCCTGATGGCGCATTTCTTCCACGGCTTCTGCGTATTTTTTACCCAGCATTAAGGCCTTGGTCTGTGCCAGACAGTTGGAAAATAATACCCGGTGATGCAGACCTAAAGGATTCTGACTCAGAGCCGGTATTAAAAAATCAGCCGGTACCGGCTTGGTGCCCTGGTGCAATAACTGGAAAAAAGCATGCTGGCCGTTGGTACCAGACTGCCCCCAGATAATAGGCCCAGTCAGATAATTCACCCGGTGGCCGGTACGGTCAATTGTTTTACCATTACTTTCCATATCCAGCTGCTGCAGGTAATCGGGCAGGCGTTCAAGGTACTGGCTGTAAGGCATAATGGCATGACTCTGGGCATCAAAAAAGTTGTTATACCAGATCCCCAGTAAGGCCATAATAACCGGAATATTTTCCTCCAGGGGCGTCTTTAGAAAATGCTGATCCATTTCGTAGGCACCATCAAGTAAAGACTCAAAATGGTCCATCCCCAGATACAATGCAATAGACAGACCAATAGCAGACCAGAGTGAATAGCGACCGCCCACCCAGTCCCAAAATTCAAAGGTATTGGCCTCATTAATACCAAACTCGGTGGCCAGTTCAACATTAGTAGTCACCGCCACAAAGTGCTTTTCTATGGCTTTTTCATTACCCACCAGATCCATAAACCACTTACGGGCACTGAAAGCATTGAGCATGGTTTCCTGGGTAGTAAAAGTTTTAGAGGCAATAACAAACAGAGAGGTTTCCGGTTCGACATTTTTTAAAGTTTCCACCAGATGAGTAGCGTCAGCATTGGAAACAAAGTATACATCCAGTCCCCGCTGTGAATAGGGTTTCATGGATTCACACACTACATGTGGCCCCAGATCGGAGCCGCCGATACCGATATTGATAATACTTTTTATCCGGGCACCGTTATAACCACGCCATTCTCCGCTACGCACCTGTTCAGAAAAGTCCCGCATATGGGCCAGCACGGCTTTAATTCCGGGCATAACATTACGCCCATTGACACGAACGGGTTTACTGGAACGGTTTCTCAGTGCAGTATGTAAAACAGAACGATGTTCAGTGGAATTGATCGGCTCTCCGGAAAACATCAGATCCCGCCATTCCTCTACATTGGCCTGACGCGCCAGCCCCATAAGCAGACGCATGGTTTCTTCATTAATCCTGTTTTTGGAATAATCCAGCACAATATCATTGACAGAGGTAGAAAAGTTTTCAAATCTTAGTGGATCCTCTGCAAACATATCCCGCATATGAACATCTTTAATAGCTTCATAATGATCTTTCAATGCCTGCCAGGCGGGCGATTTGACTAAATCTTTTGTAGGCTGTTTCATTTTGTTTCCATAATTATCAATGCCGAGAGTGGCGTAAGAGGGCAACTCTATCATATAAAAACCGGACCGGATTATCCATGTACAATTAATATTTAAGAAGCTATTTTGATTTATAGCAAAACTCAGGGCGGGAGCATACTTTTAATAATTCTCATTTAGACGCAAATACCGTATCCATTGACCGTACTCCTTGCTGAAGAAGCCTTTCTCTTATAATAAAGAGCGCATCCATGGAGGCTTTTCGGCAGCATGACCGCCGGAAGGCGGGAATGCAATAAATGCAGGAGCAATTTATTGTCCCTGCTGCCGAAACTTCATCAAGAAGCACGGTCAATGGATACTCAGAGGTTATAAATTTCAAATTGAACATATTTTAACCAAAGTATAATCCGGCCCTGGTCTTCTGCACACTTATAATAAATTTTTATTTGACTAATACCAGAACCGGCCATATAATGTGCGCACTTTCTAGCTAATCGCTACGAAGCGACATAACATAATCGACTTCAGGCAGACTTTTGTCCGTTGATTATCTGAACATATCAGGTATTGTCCCCTTCGTCTAGTGGCCTAGGACACCGCCCTTTCACGGCGGTAACAGGGGTTCGAGTCCCCTAGGGGACGCCACTTCTATTCAACTTCCTATCTGTTTAAGCACAATCACCTGGTAATTAACCGGGTTTACTCATTACTTTACCCTTCATCCTTCCTGCATTTATTTATAAAAACATTCATTTTTTTATATTCATTCTTTCTTTTTAAATAATATTTTCTATACTCAAAGTCAGGCTTAAGTCCTTTTGTAGTTTTTTTATTCTTCCCTGGCTGATACAAACCGGCAATTTATGATAAAAACCATTTCTGTCAAACAAATTCGTAACGGCATGTATATCCACGATTTAAACTGCTCCTGGCTGGAACATCCTTTTGCCAGAAACCAGTTTAAAATCACCGATTCTGCCGATATAAAGAAACTGCTTAAATCTGGTATTAAAACTCTAAAAATCGATACTGATAAAGGTCTGGATATTGAAGCCAATTCTGAGCAGACAAAACAGCCTGCTGAACAAAATGCCTCTTCTGTTAGTAATACCCCTCCAGGCACAGCCCCGCATAACCGGAAGAAACCACAGAACCTGAAAGCCGTTCGGACTAAAGCCAAAGATATAAAGAAACAGGCAGAAGGGCTTATCAGTACTATCATGTCTGATGTCAAGCTGGGTCAACAGGTTAAAATGAAGGAAGTGACCTCTATTGTTAATAATATGTCAGAGTCCGTTCTGGATAACCATAATGCCTTACTGGGACTGTCCCGTATACGTCACTGGGATGCCTACACCTTTGAGCATTCTGTCAATATCGGTGTTTTGATGATGTCCTTTGCTAAAAGCCGCAGCATGCCTGAAACGGTCATTCATGATGTCGGGGTGGGCGGTTTTTTACATGATATCGGCAAAACGCTGACTCCGGATGAGATACTAAATAAGCCGGACAAACTGACGGACGATGAATTTGTAATTATGCGCCGTCATGTGGTTGACAGCCGTATTATTCTGGAAAAAACACCGGGGATTAACCAGAATGCCCTGGATGTTGCCGCCTTACACCATGAAAAGTATGATGGCAGTGGCTATCCTAACGGCTGGAAAGGTGATCAAATCAGTGAAATCGGTCAAATGTCAGCCATTGTTGATGTTTATGATGCCCTGACCGCAGACCGTTGTTACCATAAAGGCCAGGATCCATCCGTAGTCCTTAAACGCATGTTATCCTGGGCCGGCTCACATTTTAACCCACAGTTATTACAGGAATTTATCCAGTGTGTCGGCATCTACCCTCCTGCAACCCTGGTTATGCTGAATAAAAAATACCTGGCTGTGGTGTATGAAACCGGCAAAAATCTGCTGATGCCAAAGATTATTATTTTTCTTAACACCCGCACCCGTGAAACCATTGAACCTAAGCTGATTGATTTAGCCGGACAGGATAAATATAAAATCACCAGTTCTGAATCTGACCAGCAGTGGAATGTTGATCCGCAAAAATACCTGGATCTGGTTTAACAGATTTTATTCAGTTTTAAAAACTGCCAGCCCCGGCAAACTAATTCAGCCAAACAATACACTATTTAGATTTATACACTATACTCAATTTATAATTCTAATTTCAGACTCAATTCCCGTGACAATAATGGACGTCTTCTATGTTGAGTATTTATTAAAAAGAACGGTATCGTTTAAAAAACTGGAATATGAGCCTGGCATCGACCAATACCACCATTATTATTAAGGGTGCCAATCATTTTTTTGATGCTGAAAATGAGCTTGATTTGCTTGATACCGTAGAAAGCATTCTACCGATCACTAATAATAAACCACTATGACAAAGCAATTATCAATAAAACATTATGCACTGGGCTTTATCCTTTTGTATATTATTGTTTTTATTGGCAGCAGTTTTTATGCTTATAATGACATTAACCATATTAACCAGAAGCTTATCCATGCCTACCAGGAAAAAGGACGCCATGAGCTAATCGATGCATATAAACATCTTATTATGCAGCACCAGGAAATTAATAATAAGTTTAGCAACTGGGATGAGGTCCATCAGCAGCTGGATAATTCCAGTTTTTATTCTTTCTGGTATACCCATCTTTTATACAATTCAAGATTATTACCTGATTATTACCAGGAAGCCGCTTTATACGATAATCAGGGACATATTCTGGTTAAGCTCAGAACCACTACCCTGCCTGAAACCATTGCCACTAATCAGTTAACCCCATACTTTATAATTGAAAATAATATTGCTTATCTTATACTGACCACCCCAATTCTTGATCGTGATAACACAAAAAAGATACGCGGCTATGTAACAACCAAAAGTAAAGTATTCAGTTCATTATTAAAATTTAAACAGTTCAATTTTATTGATTCAGACTCATTGAAAACCACTGTCAGGAAAAAAGACTCTATCCCGGTAAATGACTTCATACAGTATCTAAGTTATCAGGTTAAAAGTAATAATGACATTCAGACAATTACCCAGTTTCTAAAACAGGCCATTACCCGAAATTCGATTATTTTAATTGGTTTTGCCATTTTATTTTATTTTCTAATCAGTTTTTTTCTTTCACGTCCCTTACTTGAAATCTCCCGTTATATTGACGAGCTGGACCAGGATTCGGAGCTTAAAAGGGTTTTAGATACAGGGCATCAGTTTCATATTGATGAACTGGAAAAAGTACGCCATTCACTTATCCAATATCAGAACAAGTTAAAAAAGGTTTATCTTAACCTGGACAATAAAAACAAAGAACTCTGGAATATGGCTCATCGTGATGCACTCACCGGAGTTTTTAACCGCAGGGCTTTTGAAGAGCACTGGCAGCACGTTCAGGATATTTTCTCGGACAGCCGTCAGAGAATCGCCCTGCTGCTGTTTGACATAAACCATTTTAAAAGTATTAATGATACTTATGGACATCCAGTGGGTGACAGGGTACTTCAGGCCTTTTCAGAAACTATTCAACACTCATTAAGAAAAGGAGAAAAACTCTATCGCATCGGAGGAGATGAGTTTGCAACCATTATCCAGGTAGCCAAACCAGAGGATGCCCTTTATGTTGCTGAACGATGTAAAAAAGCCATAAAAAATATTATCCCCAGGGATTTAAAAATTAAAGAACCCGTTGTTGCCAGTATTGGTATTGCACATAATATTGAACAGCAATCCGGCAGTATTAATGATCTCCTGTGGCAGGCAGATGTTGCTGTCTATGAAGCAAAAAAGCCTGGAAAATATCATATCATTTTTTATTCAAAAGGCATCGACAAAAGCTCCAACAGTATTTTTTCCAGTAAAATCAACAATATTGTTTATGATGCCGTAGCCTCAGGCAAAGATATTGTCATGTTTTACCAACCCATAATTACCCTGTCTGATCATAAGGTGGATTATTATGAAGCCTTGCTGAGAATACAGAAAGACAATGAAATTATCCCGCCTCAGAATATTTTTGAACTGGTTGAAGCCCGTAAACTTGAATACGAATTCGATCTGGCTATCTTTAAAACCATTGAAGCGGATCTTAAAAACGGGAAAATTCCAGAACAGACCGGCGTATCCATTAATGTATCCGGCCCATCTATTATTCATGACAATATAGTAGAGCAACTATCCCTGTTTGTTCCTTATTTAAAGTGGTATAAAATTGTTCTGGAAATAACTGAAACCTCCCTGATAACCAATATGATTCAGGCCAGCAAACATATTAATACCCTGAAAAAACAGGGCTTTATTATTGCACTGGATGATTTCGGCAGTGGTTATTCATCCATCAGTTATTTATCTTCCATGCCGGTTGATATTGTTAAGTTTGACATATCCCTGATTCAGCAGCTGGGTGATAAAAAACAATACAGCATTATTCATCATCTGGCCGACATGATTCATGAAACCGGTCATCAACTGGTGGCTGAAGGCATTGAGACAGAACAGACTGAAAAAACCATTAAAAATATGAAATTCCACTATGCCCAGGGTTACCTGTACGGTAAACCCAGTCAACAGCCTGTGAAACTACCGGCTAAATTACCTTCTTAAACTGATTATACCGCTTATGACTTTTGGAGAATAATATGGACAGACATTTATCATTATCTCAGGCAGCCCGTCTTATCGGTGTTAAACGGGGGGATATTCAAAAGAAAATTCAGGAAAACAAACTGAAAGTTATGGAAGGTACCGTAACCCTTTCGGATTTAAAAAAGGCTTTTCCTGAAGCCCAGTATGAAGACAATACCATGCTTGAGAAAGTGGAAAAGTTCATGCGTGATGCCGTGCACAAAATGGCCCAGAGTGAACGGGAAGGTGCCCAGGTAGATGCCTTAAGCCGCCGCCTGGTAAAAATGAACCAGGAACTGGCCGATGAGCGCAGGCGTGCAGAAAAAATGGAAGAACTCATTGATGCCCTGAAACACCGTTTAATGGCCATAAATCTTGGGGATAATCCGGAACATGCACTGAATGAATGTAAAGACTGGTTTCATACTGAAGTCAGAAACCTGGAAATAGAAAAAATGATCACCCCCATCGATCATATGGAGCAGCAGATCAGACATTTTATGCTGCCCCATGTACGCCTGCTGCCCAGCCGCCATGACTTTACCTCGGATAAATCTGAAACTTTACTGGAATCCGCACTGCGCAGTGGTCTGGCTGTAAATTACGGCTGTAATAATGGTAAATGCGGCAAGTGCAAGGCCAGACTGCTGTCCGGCAAGGTCGAAAAAACCGCCCACCAGGATTATGTTTTTTCAGAAAGTGAAAAAGCTCAGGGATATATTCTGACCTGCTCCAACCGGGCCATTACCGATATTACCCTGGAGACAGAAGAAGCCGTCAGTGCCGATGATATCCCATTACAGAGCATTACGGCTAAAGTAAAACAACTGCAGACTATTAATGATCATGCCATTATTATGACCCTGCGTCCCCCACGCAGTCAGCGTCTGCGTTTTCTGGCCGGTCAGCATATTGAGCTGATCATTCCCGAAGGTACCGGCGGCAGTGACACAGAACTGCAGGCTGAATATTCCATTGCCAGCTGTCCCTGTGAACCCAGCACCCTGGAATTTCACATTCCCGTCAATGATCAGAGTAATTTTGGCCAGGCCATTATCAAGCACGTTAAAAGCAACGACACTCTGAAATTAAAAGGGCCTTACGGCAGTTTTGTTCTGGACGAAGATTCACCCAATTCACTGATTTTTGTCGCCTGGGATACGGGATTTGCACCCATCAAAGGGCTTATAGAACACGCCATGTCGCTGGATAATGCTGATACCATTCATTTATACTGGATGACACGCAAGGTTGAAGAACACTACCTGGAAAATCTGTGCCGTTCCTGGAACGATGCTCTGGATAATTTTACCTATACCCCGATTGTTCTGGAACCCAAAACCGATGTGGTAGCGAAATCCTTAATCAAACACCTGCACAATGAGCACAGGCATCTGCATAATTTTGATTTATACATTTCCGCACCCGGACATCTTAACCACCTGTTAAAGCCCTTACTGCTGGCCAATGGCGTAAAACCCGAAAATATGCACTTTGAAAGCACCTTTCACGGCGATGAAATCAACGATTAACTCCCAGCTCTTAAATCCCCCTTTTACAAAGGGGGATTTAATCTTTTACTTTCAACAACCAGCAATTAATCCGGAATTTTAGCCCTCAACTCATCCCGATCAAACCACCAGTTACCGTCACCGACAATGGCACCGACCACCAGCCCCATACGGGGCAGGAACACATCGGGATCTCTTAATTCCAGCTTGTCCATCCAGACATCCAGTCCCATCTGGGTTTCAACCTTGCTGTGCCGCTCAGCCACTTTGGCAATCATATTACCCGTGATCACTTTCAGATCTTCTTTCTTACGACCCTCGGTGCGGTGATCCACTATAAAATGGGCCGTTACGGCCGCCAGGGCGGCGCCGTCGGCATCATCCGGGGTTTCATTAATCACGTAGTTAAGCATATTAATGGTGTATTCCGGCTCAACGGGATAAGTCACTGACAGCCAGACACCATGCCCCAGGGCAATAATGGAGGAAGGCAGTTCTGTCTGATACAGTAAGTCGCAGGCTTCAATTGCCATCTGCCATTCTTCATTGGCAATACAGATATCAAAGGCTTCCTTGGCATGATTCCAGACATCACTCATCTGAGTCATACCCAGTTCAGCATTGGCCAAATCCAGTAATACTCTGGCTTTTTCCATCGGGGCGACCACCCTGGGTAAAGCCGCCAGCTTATCTGAAAATTCCTGTACCTTCTGTGCCAGAAACTCACGGGTTTCTTTGGCATCAGAGGTTTCAATCGGGCTGTCTATTTCCTGTTTTTCCTGATTCATTTATTACTCCAGAGCTAATATGACTCCAAAACTATGGCTCTTTAGGCCAGGGATTAAGGGGGAATGTAACTGACTTAATTGGGGATAAACTATAGGGTTTCAAGCACCAGACTTAATAATTTACTGCGGATCTGCTCCAGACGGGCCTGATAAATTCCTGAATTATCCGCAACAGACAAAGAACCTAGCAAAGTCTCACTCTGCTGCAGAATTTCTTCTAACTGTTCCTTATCAAATAATGTCAGTGCCGCTTCCAGCGACTCTTCTGACTCACTCAGTAAAGTCGGTACCAGTTGATCCCCGGCAATGGGTGAACGGGCACGGAGTAAATCAGCAATAACAGGAAAACGCAGTAGATGAAAATGGGTTTTCCGTGCCAGGGCTTCCTCGTGCAGATTCTGCTCCGCTTCAGCGTCACCCTGTGCTCCCTGCCAGATGGAGGCCATAATCACTTCTACAAGGCGGGTAATGGCCTGCTTTTCTGCCTCATGCTCCCCTGTCAGGCCGCTGCAGACTTCATAAGCATGATCCAGGCGGGCTTTCAGTTCCAGTAATACTTCACTGTCTTCATTGGGTTTAAGTTCAGCCACTTCTTCCACCAGCTTTACAAAAGACTGGCCGAATTCTTCCTGCTCTTTTTCATCCATAAAACGGGCACCGCTTAAACGCTGCTCATCAAATTCCCGCACGTTTTTATCAAACAGCGGATTCTGATACTGCCGCTTCAGGTGGCGCTCCCGCATACCGGGACGGGGTAAAAATTCCAGAGTCATGCAACTACCTTTTTTACAAAGTTATTTCTCAAACTGTTATAAACCATATAATTTTGCCCATGATAATAACTTAATGCATCACCGGCGGTTTAGGATGAAACTCCAGTTTCTGCCCTTCCGGTTTGATTTCATCAAAAACAAATTCCACTCCGATTTTATCACCTGATTCGCTCTCTTTTACCTTTGCCTTAGCCTGTTTCAGATCCGGCATCCGATCCACCAGGTAAGAAAACAGTATAATGGCCGTTTTATCGTCTTCTTTTTGCAGTGCCTGCACCAGATTCAGGGCCACAAACTGAGTTTTCTGTTCCAGATCAGGTTGCTCCACCTTCTGTCCAGCCAGAATAAAGCCTTCTTCCAGGGTTCTGTCCATATCCTCCAGGTAGTTCTTTTGCTGATCCGTCAGGGCAATAGCACGGTCATAAGTTAAAACTTCCTGCCCCTCCAGTAAAAATGAGACTTTTTCAGATCCGCTTGCTTCAGACATGGCTTTCCTCTTTAATTCAGTTAACTCTTTATTCAGTTTAAAAGGTGCTTTTGACAGTTTTTCAGACTGACATATAGACAAACTTTAGAAGATGATAAAATTAGTTAGAAATAACAGAAAATAGATGATACAATAAAACCCGACTAAAATACTAGGACTTTAAGCCTTTAATCAGGTAAAACAGGCAACACAATATGACAGCACAACCACAAAACGAATTGTCCGAAGAGGATTATAACATAAAAGTCACCAATGCCGTGATGCACATTATGGATCAGTGGCAACTGGACGGTGAACATATTCTCTCCATTATGGCATTACCCAAAAATGTAAAAGTCCGTCACCTGAGCAAGTTCAGGCACGACACCGCATTTCCGGACACGCCTGAAGTACAGGAACGTCTGCGTCATATTCTGGGTATTATTGATGCACTGTCCACCAGTTATCCGACCAATCCCAAAATGTCCCTGTTCTGGATGACCCGTGCCAGCAAAAAGTTTAAAAACCGGTCACCGATTCAGGTCATGGTAGAAGATGATCTGGAAGGCATTATCCAGATCCGCAAGCATCTGGACTGCAGTTACGACTGGTTTGGTGACTCAAACTAAGCCACCCCATCCCGGGAGTGCGGTCATCTTTCCCGCACCCGGCACAAAATTATTATCCCTCTGACAACAACTACATTGTCAGCAGAACAACTGGCCTGCCGGCCTGTCTCTTCCACTTTTTCAGTTCTACAGTTCCCCGAACACCGCTAAAACTTTTCATGTTATAATTTACTTCCAGACAATTGACTCAGCAAATAAAAATTTAACATCATAATGCAAAATAAAAAAATTCTAGTGCTCGATGGTATCAGCGGAATTTCTCTTGGTCAGGAAATTACCTCTGCCCTACAGAACTATATTAAAGATACTTATTATATTGCTTCTGAAAAACTAGAAAAAAAATCCTTCTATAAACTGAGTTCTGCCGTTAAGAAAGCCTTTAACAGACAGTTTTTAAAAAAAGATTATTACCGCAATCCTAAAATAACCAGTCATGCCCTGCAAAAGCTTATGCAGGAACAGCAACCTGATATTATTCTTGTGATAGGATTTTTATACCGTTTTTTTGATTTGCAGCTCATGCAAACTATTAAACAACAATATGGTTTTAAGCTTTATCTCTATGATACAGACAGCTGCAACCTGTTTAATAATAAAAGAGAGCTGGTTTATTATTATACTGAAGAACTCCCTTTATATGACCATATATTTTCTTTTTCTAAAACCACAACAGAGTTTATTAATAAGAACGATCAACTGAACGCTTCTTATTTCCCCTTTGGAGCAAACCCTATTGAAGTGCCTGCTACAATAGAAAAATCTCTGGATGTACTGTTTGTCGGAAGCGCAGATATGCGCAGAATCTTCCTGCTCGAACACCTTGTCGATCACCAGATCTATATATACGGCAGTAAATGGCAGCGAAATAATGCCCTGATATCGGCACAGTTACAGGACAAAATTAATTACCAGCCGGTCTGGGGCAATCAATTGCATAGCTTGCTGCACCAGAGTAAAATCATTCTAAATATTACCCGATCTACTTTTTACGGGGTAGAAACCGGTGTTAATTTGCGCATTTTTGAAACCCTGGCTGCTCAGGGCTTTTTGCTGACAGAATACTGTTCTGAATTAAATGAATTATTTGAAATCGGCAAGCATATAGAAACCTATAGAGATTCAGAAGAACTAAATGATAAAGTTAACTATTATCTGAAGCACGACAGGGAAAGAGAAAAAATTGCTCTTCAGGGACACCAGTACTTTATGAAAAATTACACCTGGAATCATCGTATAAAAGAGCTGCTAGGAAAACTTTAATATTCAAAAAATAAACAATAACTTAATAATCCTATAACCTTTGCAAGGGTTACATTA
This sequence comes from Gammaproteobacteria bacterium, assembly GCA_027012135.1. Taxonomy (GTDB): domain Bacteria; phylum Pseudomonadota; class Gammaproteobacteria; order GRL18; family GRL18; genus JANELJ01. The sequence goes on along the minus strand of JALUZF010000167.1, from coordinate 5,517 downwards.
CTTTTAAAAGCAAAAAATGAAAAAAACTACATTTATAAATATCCTGTTGTCCTTAATTGTTATCGCCGGTACTTTTTTAATTCTCGAATCGGTTATTGAAGATAAATTTATTACTCAAACCCCGGTTAAATTTCATTTCGCATTACCTGCTGGTCTGGCCGTTCTGGCACAGAGTTCCAAGTCGGAACGACTGCCAGAAGATTATATAGCTATTGCCGGAGACTCCTATGCTCAGGGCAAAGGTGACTGGATTTTACAAATAGATCCCAATACCAACGCTGCTTTTAACTCAGGTCATGTTTTACATGATTTAACTGGTAAAGATGTTATTAGCTTTGGAAAAAGTGGTGCCAGTAATATCAAAGGCTGGGTACGTGAGCCTATAGCCCGCTATCAGTTTATAAAAAGGAATATCGAACCAGACCTGCAGGAACCCGATATTATTCTTGCCTATTTTTATGCCGGCAATGACCTGCTCGAAAATGTTTTACAAATCAAGGAAGATTTTATTTCAGAATTTGGTCAGGACAATATAAATAATGACCAGGCATGGAATGATTTTTTTCTTGAAATCATTAAAAAAAGAAAAACCGGCCCCTTTTCTGGTATCGACAGTAATACTGGCTGGTTTCCAAGAGCTGTATTTAAAATTATAAAACATGAGCTTAAAGAAAAGAAAGTGGGTGAAGAACTAGGAGACATTCATATTAGAGTAACAGGTAAAGTAAATGCTGTCCGGGTTAACGGGAAGGAAGTTAAAATTCCAGATGCCCTGCAATCACCGGCGCTTGAACTGTCTGAAAAAGAAACCGATCTTGGATTTATGGCTGCAAAACGCTCATTAGCCTATTTACAAAAATTCTTTAAAAACAGCAAAATTGTTGTTGTTTACCTTCCTTCTGTTATTGAATCCTATGCTAAGGTTTCAGATAAAGTCAGTACTTCCAATATTATTGCTGAAGATCCCACTAAAAGTATAGAAATCCATACCTCTGAAGAACTGATGCAGCGCAGTGATGAAATTGCAGGCAGGGTAAAACAAATGTCCGAGTCGCTGGATATTCCTTTTATAGATACCCGTCCTGATATCAGAGAAGCATCTAAAAAGCAGATTATTCATGGCCCGATTGACTGGAAACATTTTAATAAAGCGGGCTATACCGTCCTTGCTGAGTCAATATATGCCGGATTAGAAAAAAATAACATTCTGCCTGAAAATAAAAACCAAACTAGTTCAGTACAGCAATGATATCATTACCTTCATCAAAGAAGCGATAACCCTGCTGAGTAAGTAAGTCTATACAGGCCTGATTGTCCTGTTCTGACAGGACACTGCATTCATAGCGAATAATGGCAGGTTTCATTTTGTTAAAATCAATCATTTTAATAATTTCAAAATCATAACCTTCCGTGTCAATTTGCAGAAAGGTTATTTGCTCAACACCGGTCTGTGAAAATAATTCATTAAGAGAAATACATTCTACTGTTTCTTCTACAATATATTTTTCAATATCCGGTACCTTTTTAGCACCGTCCATTAAATGATTTTTATCAAAAGATGCAATACCATGACACCAGTCAGGAACATTGGCATCATTTTTTATTCGGTAAAGAGGCATAGACCTGGCTGTACTATGAATTGCCCTGTTTATTTTAGTAATTTGCGGCTCTGAAGCATAGTTTTCACAAAGACGCTCAAACATATCTTTTAAAGGTTCAACCACTATACCATTGAGATGATGCCGGATAATAAAATCATAAGAATCATCGGCTCTCCTGCCGTCATTAGCGCCAATCTGAACAAAATAAAAATTACTGTTTTCCAGTACCGCTTTAGCCAGAAAACACTCTATAGTAATCTTAAGGAATTTTTTTTCAGGTGAATTTAATGCAGGATTGATTTTTTGAACCTGATACTGTGTTCCCTGTAGAAAACGATTAATAATTTTTCTTAAACTCATTATTCACCTGTTTGTTGATGTGCTATAAATAGCTCATTTAATTGCTTTGTGGACACCCGGTAGAACAGTTCATTGCGCATAACCGCCTTTCTAAAGTATTCATCATAACCCATCTGGTATTTATGGCGTCCCAGAAACCAGTACTGTAGTTTTTTTCTTAGTTGTTTTTTAAAGGGAACCGGTATTTGTAAATCGTGCATCATGGTTAAAGCCATTAATTTATTATTCTGCATCTGTTTATCCAGAGCACAGGAAACTGGAGACACAGAAAGATAACCGGGTTTAAATTCTGGAGCCAGAGAATGCAGACTGCCTGTACGACCGAAAGGGAATATATCAGTATGATTATAATGGTTGGCATACAGAAAAAAATCAGGACTAAGCTGGCACTTCCGACAGGCTTCCTGGATCGCCAGGCTTGCATAATAATGATCCTGATGAGGGTCCATTTCCGGATGAGCGGTAATAATTACATCGGGTTGAATCTGCTTTATAATTTCCTGCAGATCTGCCAGCAGGTTATTCCAGCTGGCAGTACCAGTTTCATCTGTCGCAAGTTCCCACTGATTATACAGGCGGAAGTAAGAAGGCCTATCCAGCCCGGCAGTAATTGACTGTACGTCCTGATCCGGCTTCTGCTGCATGGTTTTTAAAGTCAGGCAAAAATAGCCCAGTTGAATGACCCTGTCTGCTTTAATTCCCCCCCAGAGGGGAATAGAAATACTGTCCCAGGCTCTTAATTTGCCTTTTAACTGAGAAGCCTGTTCTTTTGAAGCCGTTATAGATTCATAATACTCTGCCTCTAGTTCACCGGCAGTAATGGTTGCTATAAAACTGTTATTCTGACTGTATACGCCAAAGGCTGCTATTTCTGCATCATCCGCATGGGGAGCGATAACCAGTATGTTTTTTTCTGACAGATCTGGTTTATTAAAACCATGCAATATTGCTTTTGAATTTACGGGTCGACAACCATGAAAGATGACTTCAATACTCTCATGTTCTGAGCCTTCATTAATATGGCTAATATTGATATACCGCCCCCCTTTTAAGCCCCGCTCAAAATATTGCAGCTGGCTATCAGATGGTGTTTTTAATTCAATATAAGGATCAAAAATATAGCCTGAAAAGGTACTACATAGTTCTACTTCCACAAGCAGAGTTTTATTGGCATATTCCTTTTTCCAGATAATCTGATTATTTTCCAGTAAAATATTTTCTGAATATTCTGCCTGTAAATTATATTGATAGTCCTGTTTTACGTCATAAAAAATATGATCTGAAAAAAACACTTCATTAATAATATAACCTAACAGTACAAGGGCAATAGCCATCCCATAAAAACCCTTGATACTTAGAAACAGAATGACCAGAAAAAGAAAAATAATTTTAAGTTGATTTAAAAGACGTGACTTACGATTGGCAGAGCTAAGCGGTTTATGATGGATCATATTAACACCTGAACACAGGATGCGGATCACACCAGTTGTTTTTATATTCTTTATCTGTAATCCCAAATGAAAAACGCAGGGGCAGCTGTTTTTCCTGTGCCATGGATTCTGCCATCTGAATATTTAAAAAAGATAAAATACTCCCGGGACTATACTGACCATATGCCAGATCGACTCCACCATTAATATATTCTGCTGAAATAACCTTTTCACCTTCAGAAATATAAATCAATTGAACTGCTATAGCCTGTTCATCTATTGTCAGATAATGACCTTTTATCAGTGGTCGGACATATGCCAGAAATTCCGCTAATCGTTGCTCACCCTTAGGTTTTTTTCCCCAACGTTTCTGAAATAGATCAATATATATTTTTGCTATTTGATCCTCATCCAGTTTTTCCAGTTGCCTGATTTCACCTCCGGCTTCCTTAAATAACTTAACTTCTCTTCTTCTGTTATATCGAAATTTTCTGGAAAAGCCACCGGACTGGATGGAACGAGCCAGGCTCAGAGTTTCTTTCTGAGGTTTTAGATTAGTAATGCTTTTACGGTTAAGCTCAGATATAAACTGTCCTTTAACCGGCAGAGGTATATGAGTTTGATTCGATACCGGTAAAATTACTTCAGAATTACCGGTATCGATTTCTCTACGTAGATTTGATTTTTTTAAATAGCGTTTATCTCCTGCAAGATAAGGCCCCCAGTTTGCAATAGAACCTGCCAGTTTATCTTCAATATAGCAGGCCGAATAAACCTCAGAAATATTAAGCATGGAACACATGGCAGATATAACTACGGGATGAGTTAAAAAACTGTTCCCATATTGTTTACAGGCCTGAATATAGGTATCCTTATCTGTTTCCTGCCAGAGTTTATTATCTGACCAGAGATTTTTTATAAACTGAAAAACCATAATCTTAAACTGCTTTGTTATTACCAGTGTTTAAAAATTGCTGAATAAAAGTATATGACCAGAATGTCTTATATACGGCATCATCTGTAAAATTCTGCATCATCCAGCGATAATTGTTTTCCTTTAATTTATTAATAGAATCTGCATCCATTTGATAAAAATCCCGCATAAGTTCCGATAAACGCTTTGCATCACCTACATCAAATAAGTATTGAGGGTCTGTAATGATCTCACTGGCCCCCCCCACACTGGTCGCTAGTACAGGTACATTGGCGGCAATAGCTTCCAGTAAGACCATTCCAAACGGCTCGTAATCAGAGCTCAGCACAAAACAGTCAAAGGCAGTAAAAAAACGTCTGGCATTTTTTACCGTTCCTGGAAGAAGCACCCTGCTTTGCAGACCTAACTGCTTAACCTGCTCTTTTAATACCCGTTCCAGCCGCCCTTTTCCTATTATTACCAGACAGGCATTGGGCATTTGTTCTGCAATCCTGGCAAATGCATCTATCAAAGTCTTCTGGTCTTTATCCGGATGCAAACGCCCGACATTAGCAAAAACATACCTGTCCTGTGCAATACCAAGTTTTGCTCTGGCTGTATTTTTAGCCAGATGTGATGCTTCCAGCTGTTCTACATTAATACGATTGTAAAGAGTCTGAATTCTGTCCTCTGGAAAGTATACCAGTGAGCGCCTTAAATCATCCCTGATTGCATTGGAAACCCCAAGCAGAGCCAGTCTGTTTTTATGCTGGTATACAAACCAGCGCCTCATAAAACGCTGATAATCTCCAAAAGCGTGATGAATACCCACCACGGGAACCTGCTTAATATGGCAGGATATAAAAACAGCCTTATATCGATGCGCCAGGATCAATTTAAACCCATAGCGGGCATGTAATTGTTTTACCTGGTGAACCTGCTTGCGTTTCAGCCCCCGTAATTCCTTTGAGGTATTCTCAAGAAAAAGTACTTCGTCCGAATCTACCTCAGCAATAACCTCCGGATTACTCTTCCCCGTTAAAAATACCGTGATGACCCGGAAATTACGCCCTTTAAACAGACTGGCATACTGTCTGGCGACATCCGCAAAAGGAGCATCATAACCATGGCAGAGCTGCAGGACATATTGGGCCATTTACTTGGTTACCAGGATATCCTGCATAATTAAATACTGCAGATCCGAACCGTAAAA
>JALUZF010000166.1 GCA_027012135.1 Gammaproteobacteria bacterium | reverse complement strand
CGGTAGTATTGAGGCTGGTGAGATGGTGGATGTGCAGCCGTTTGAGGGATTGGTGGATTGAGAGCGAGCGTTGAGCGTTGAGCGTTGAGCGTTGAGCGTTGAGCGTTGAGCGTTGAGCGTTGAGCGAAAAAAATTTAAAAAACTCTTTTTCTTCAGTCAAGTAAATTATTGAAATATTTTGTATTTGCTTGAAGACAGCTCTTTCTCAGCGCTCAGCGCTCAACGCTTCTTTCCCATAAGTTCTGCTCAATGATTCCCGCCAAAACCCCAATATGCTCATCTGTCGCATTCAAAGCCGGAATATAATGGTATTGTTTTCCGCCTGCCTTCATAAAAACATCCCTGTTTTCTACGGCTATTTCTTCCAGGGTTTCCAGGCAGTCAATGGCAAAGCCGGGGCAGATCACGTCAACGGACTGGGTGCCCTGTTTTGCTAATTCTTTTAGGGTGACGCTGGTATAAGGTTTCAACCATTCAGCTTTACCAAAACGGGACTGGAAAGTTATTTGCCATTGTTGTTTATTGAGACCCAGTGTTTCGGCCAGTAAATGGGCGGTTTTATGACATTGATGGTAATAGGGATCGCCTTTATCCAGGCAGAATTTCGGCAGGCCGTGAAAGGACATAATCAGCTTTTCAGCCTGTCCCTGTTGCTGCCAGTGACTTTTGACCGAATTAGCCAGTGCTTCAATATAGGCATGGTCATCATGATATTGATTAATAAAGCGTAGCTCAGGTACCCAGCGCCAGTGCTGTAGTTCATTGCTGACCGCATCAAATATGGATGCAGTAGTAGTACCGGAATACTGGGGATAGGTAGGAAAAATCAGAATTTTCCGGGCATTTTGTTCTGCCAGCTGCTTGAGGGCCGAACAGATATCCGGTTGACCGTAACGCATGGCCAGGGCAAAACAGGTATCCTTTCTACCGGCTTCCTTAAACTGTTTTTCCAGCTTCTGCTTCTGCTGTTCAGCAATGGCCACCAGGGGCGAGCCGTCATCGGTCCAGATAGACTGGTATAAGGACACCAGCTTACGGGGACGAAACGGCAGGATAAAAAGCTTGAGGATAATCTGCCAGACCGGCTGAGGTATTTCAATGACCCGCTGATCAGAGAGAAATTCTTTTAGAAAACGCCGAATTGAAGGACCATCCGGGGCATCAGGGGAACCCAGATTGACCAGAAGCACACCTGTTTTTTCAGCCTGTTCAGGTTCAATCGGCCTGCCATAAAATTTCATCAGCTATTTCCACAAACAGCTCTGCAAAAGCAGAGCCTTAATAACAAGCTTACTGTTTGGTTGCCTGTTCTGCCTGTTGCTGTTCGATGTCTTTTCTGACCTGCTCCATATCCAGTCCCTGAGCCTGTTCAATGACCTGTTCCAGTTGCGAACCCTGCAGGGCTCCGGGCTGGGCAAATAAAATAATCTGTTCACGGAACAACATTAAGGTTGGAATAGAACGGATCTGAAATTCGGCCGCTAACTGCTGCTCTTCTTCAGTATTTACTTTAGCAAAGACAATATCAGGGTATTTTTCTGACAGTTCTTCATAGACCGGGGCAAAACCTTTACAGGGTCCGCACCAGGGCGCCCAGAAGTCAACAATCACAAAGTCATTGTTTTTAATTAAATCATTAAAATTTTCAGCGGTTACATCAATGGTCGCCATAATAGTTCCTTAAACAGTTTCTTAAGCCTGTGCTTAAATTAGTATAATTAAATTATTTGCCGCCGCCATGACAGGGCGGCGAATCCGCTACTTCACCATTGCGTTTTTGCCATTCTTCAGTGGTGAAAGCATGAATGGACAGGGCATGGATAGGACCTGCAAGTTCTTCTTCAAGTACTTTATTCACGGCTCTGTGACGTTTTATTAACATCATGCCGGAAAACTCATCGGTCACTATCTGCACTTTAAAGTGCATTTCTGAACCCGCAGGCACATTATGCATGTGACTTTCATTTTCTACCAGTAGATAATCAGGAGAAAAAGCTTCTGACAGTTTGGTTTCAATAGTACTTTGAACGCTCATATGGTATATCACCTATCACTTATATTCAACTCAATAAAGGGTATATTTGGCTGAATAATTATTTTTCAAGGTATTATTGTAATAAGACGGTAATAAGGCTCTAATAAGAAAGGAAAAAGCCTGCTGAAAGCAGGCTTTTAGTCATGGCTAACATTCTGGCTTTAACTACCATGAATGGCAATTCCAACATCCAGATCTTCAAACCAGTCCAGAAAGCGTTTGACATCATCACCTTTAAATAAACGGCCATGCTGAGGTGCTATAATATCAATATCCAGATCCCGCACCCGCCGGATCCAGTCTTTTTTAGCTTCATTGGACGGCATCCAGCGTTTATGGAAAAACTGCATTTTTTCCTTATGACTGTCAAAATCATCTACATACATGGGGCTGCCGGGTGCTTCCAGGGCTGCACCAATATCGCCGCTCATCAATATTCGGGCATTGGGATCATAGATATTAAAATTCGCTGAAGAATGCAGATAATGCGCCGGAATATATTGTAGTTCAGTAGTTTCCAGTCGTATACTTCCCCCCTTGTCAGGAATAGGCACGTAATTAACGTCACCACTGCTAAAATGTCTGATAAAACCTTCCCATAAGTTTGATGCATGAAGATTAATATCCGGTAACATCTCATGCCATAGCCCCAGGGAAGAAATAATATCCGGATCCTGATGAGAGGCAAATATATCGGTGATATGCTCTAATTTTGAAACACTCAGGGTTGCAGCCAGAACGGCAGAAAATATTTCCATACCGCCGGGATCAATTAACAGGGTACGATCACCGTCAATAACTATATATTGATTGGTATCGATAATTTTTTCCGGCTTATCCGGATCACGCCCCATAACAACCCATTGATAACTGCCATCATATAATGTCTGTGTAATCATTTATCTGTTCTCTTTATGCCCTTTAACCTGGTTGCAACAGCTTACCTTAAAGACAGCTGTGACAGATGATATTTGCTGCTTTGCAGGGTTTCCTTAATATTATTTACCGCCAGTGATACTTCGTCAGCAACCACTTCGAGATTAGACTGAAAGTCTCCGGCACGGGTGGCTTCGGTACGGGAAGTAGTGCAGATCATTTCGGCTGCCTGTAACTGGTTTCTTATTTCGGCCAGTAGTTCCAGAAGGTCACCATTTTTACGCTTATAACCCACCATAAACTGTTTTTTCTTTTTTTCCAGTTCCTCAATACGCTTTTTCATACCATTGTGATCAGCGTATTTAACCATGTTACGGGACGATACTTTCATTTCTTCAATAGTTTTACTTCTGTTACGATTGGCAATGGCAAAACTGGAGAGTTTTAGGGCTTCTGCATTAATTCTTTCCACCAGCTGCGTAATATTAATGGCTACATCATCAATAAAATCGGTAATCGGATGAAAGCCCATCGCCTGACTTCCGGCCCTGGCGGCAATGGCCTTGGCATTTTTAGCACTGAGAGAAATACGTCTGGAAATCTGTTTAACAGCAAATAATTCCGCCTGTACTGATGCAATGGCCAGGAACTGCCGGGCGCTGGCTTCCATGTTTTTTTGATCAACGGACATAAATTGTCTCTAATCGTTAATTTAAATATAAAGGACTTAATGGCTGTTTCGGCACAGCACTAAAAATCTTTAATTTTTAGTGGCTAAAAAACAATGTTAAATAAGGTATAGAACAAAAAGAATGAATTTGCATGCTGTAACTGAATATTTTTTGAGAATGATTAAAATACCCGTTCACGCTGCAGGATATTAGAGAACTGGTTAAGCACCTGACTGTAACTTTGAAATTCTGAACTGTCCATAAACGCTTTACGCCTGCCCAGAAAATATTTTTCCCTGCGTATTATTTCCTGCAGTTGCTCCGGTTCAGACAAGGTATCAGATTGATTATTCAGTAAATTACGTAAATGCTTATATCCAGGTTCGGTTGTCTGCACCAGGTTCTGCTCAATTTCTGATAACATATCTGCTATATTATCTGGAAGAACAGACAAATTACGTCCAGTGATTGCAGGCTGAAGCTGTTCTGCTAATACAGAGCCTTCAGAATTCTGTACGGCTCCCGGTTTTAAGATTTCCGTTTTAGCAGTTACTCGATCCGCATCCTGTATTTTCTGCTGTTCCAATGCACTTAGACGCATCACCGCCTGCCAGGAAATATTAACAGTACTTGAGCCAGGTTCTCCAGTACTGTTATTTATGGCCTGTAATCGTGCATGAGTCGGTTCCCCTTCATTTCTGCTTTGGGCCTGATTTTCGGTAATAAGATTTTGTTGTATGGTAGTCATACCCTTAATCCTTTTATACCTATATAAAACCAGCTAAACATCACCAGAACAGTTTTAGCTTAACCCTGCAACAGGGCCAGAACACTTTGAGGTACCGCATTAGCCTGAGATAGTACTGTAGTACCCGCCTGCTGTAGAATCTGGGCCTTGGTCAATGCCGCAGTTTCCTTGGCAAAATCTGCATCCTGGATACGGGAACGGGAAGCTGAAAGTTGTTCTGAAATGTTTTCACCATTTCTAATAACCGATTCAAAACGATTCTGAACAGCACCCAGTATGGCTCGTTGAGTATTAATAACCTGTAATAAATTATCAGTACGTCCAATCAGACTTAAAGCAGCATTAGTCATTTGTCCAATTGTCGTTGCACCTGCAACATAAACCGTTGCAGAAGTACCTTGCATGGCGGTAAATTGAGCATTCTGTGTCACATTAATAGTATTAACCACAATACCATCTACAGAACGAATACCATTAGGCCCAACCTGAAAGTAAAATGAGCCGGCATCCTGTCCGATAACTTCAACACCATTAAACTGGGTATGCGTGACACGTAAAATTTCAGATTTCAAATCTGAAATTTCAGTCTGAATCGCCAGCCTGTCAGTGGAACTATTGGTCGCATTGGCGGCCTGAACAGCCAGTTCACGAATACGCTGTAAGTTATTGGCTAATTCATCATAGGCACCTTCAGCTGTCTGAGCCAGTGAGATGGCATCCGCAGCATTTCGCACTCCCTGATTATAACCTCTGATCTGTGCAGTAAAGCGTGAAGCAATGGCCAGCCCGGCCGCATCATCTTTAGCACTATTAATCCGTAAACCGGAAGACAGTCTCTGCAAAGCCGTTTGTAACTGGGTTGAAGTTTTATTCAAATTACGCTGTGCGTTTAATGAATAGATGTTAGTATTTATTACTTGTGCCATTATTATTCTCCTTAAGCATAGTAATCAACAATATTTAAACTCTGAGCCAGATTTTTCGACAGTAAACTGTCATTTTCTGGCTCATCGCCTGGTTCTGATAATTGTTCGTCACCTGGCATAGTGGAATTACCATGCTCATTGTCTGAACGTTCCTGAGCTGAACTTCTATTAAGATTGGCAGCTTCCTGCTGAGCCTGTTTATCCTGATGAGATACATTCACATCAACCTGTGAAAATCCATTCTCATTCAGCATTTCTTTTAACCTTGGGATAGCCCCATCTATAGCATCACGCGTACTGATCTGTACTGAACTCAAATTAATGACTGCCTTTTCTTTAGTTAACCTGATATTGACTTCTACCGGTCCCAGATGAACCGGGTTTAATTTTAATTTTGCCTGCTGTATGCCATTACCAGCCATAATCATAATCTGGTTATTAAATGCCTGGCTCCAGCCTGGTTTACCTACACCCGGTTTAATATCAAAACCTGCCATAGCAGAAGACAGTCCCTGAACGCTGGTCATTGAAGTTGAACTGGTCAGGTTATTTATGTTTGACGTCGATATGGAAGCCGGTATCTGGTTAAGTGAAGCGGACTTATCTGCCTGTAGTATCTGTCCGTTTAACTGTTCAGACTTAAGTATCTTTTCAAAATTTTTAATACTAGTTATGGGTTGGGCATTAAGTGCCTTATTCCTTGAGCTTTCCATATATTGCTGAAAATCGACAATACTCTGTCCAAATGCAGGTTCTTTTCCACTTCGAGCACCATCCTGCATACCTGATTTAACTGCAACAGACATTTCTGATTGATTATTTTTTAATGAACCCTGAAATGAATTTAATAATTTTGGTACCAATGATTCTGTTTTATCTTTAGTTACTGTTGCTTTTTGTTCTGAACTGACCTCTAATGCAGAACCTTTTTTTTGTTCATCAGTTAACTGTACTGCAGCAAGACTGGATATAGCGCCATCTTCATGATATGTCCCTTCTTCCGCTGACTGAAAATTTTCCTTAACAGGAACTGACTCCTGTATATTGTTTGACTTATTTATTTCATAAGCACCCTGCTCAGTCCCTGACGGAGTATTTTCTACCTGTGTTTGATCTGTACCTTCTGATTGATCAGCTGGTAACTTAGAGGCTTCCTGGTCTGGCAAGCCATTGCCGTTATGTGGCAACCTGCTTTCCTCTGAGTGTTTATCTCCAGGTTCTGCTTTAAGCTGTTTCTTATAAGCAGATTTAAAGCTTTCCTGTGACTTATCAGTAGTGTTAGACCGGTCAGACGTATTAGCAGCAAGGCTTTCCGTTTTTTTTACAGGGTCTGGCTTTATATTTAGTAAAGTGGCTGTATCCATTATCATATGTCTGTCAAAAATTTAACGAGTACGTTTTAATACCAGATAATGCAACTGCCGTACCAACTTTTTATATAGATTAAAAATATATGGTTTTTAGGGGGTTAGGGGGGGAAGTTAGAATGGGAGTTTAAAGGAGAATATAGGATTGAGCGTTGAGCGTTGAGCGTTGAGCGTTGAGAAAAGTATAGAGGGGGGATTTATAGTTTGGTGTTTTTTCTGTGGTAGAGGTTCTGGTTGTGTTCATCCAGGTTTTTTTGTTCCTGTTTGTTTTTTTGTTGTTGTTCTTCGTAGAGGTATTTTTCTGTGACCCTGTTATAGATTCTTTTTTTATTATGCATGCTCATCCAGGTTTCCCGTTTCTCAATGCATAGTTCTTTCTGTTTCTGAATCTGGTTGAGGATGGTTTCAATACTCTGGTTCAGGTTATTCATAAACATCAGGGTATCCTGCAGACGATAGCTGCCCATCCCCCGCTGTGACTGTTCCAGCATTTGCTGATTATAGCCGTCTCTGTATTGATACAGTTTTTCAAGTTGCTGTTCCAGATCCCGAACTCTGGCCTGGCACTGGGAAAAGACAATGGCAGACTGCTGTTCCTGCTTGTCAGCAAGCCGGTTGACAGGTCGCATTCTCTGAGATTTGGGTTTAGGCATGAGTCAGGATTCAGATATTAGTTAACAGTTTATTATTGTTGTTTGTAGGCATTGGCCGATGCTGCACCCGGAGTTACGGCCGGCTGATTGTTTATAATTTGCTGTTGTTGTGTGGGTTGAGTCATTACGACCTCCAGATCGTGCAGGCTGGCCTGCAGATCCACTGCGGTATTCATCCCCTGTTGTAAAAAGTCCATTAAAGAGGGCTGTAGCTCTATCGCTTCATCTATATTTCTGTCAGTACCATAAGTATAGGCGCCAACATTAATTAAATCACGGTTTTGTTGATAGATTGAAAAGATCTGTTTAAAACGCCGGGCATATTCAAGGTGTTCTTCATCAGCTATTTCTGACATTACCCGGCTGATAGAGGCTTCTATATCAATAGCCGGATAATGGCCCATTTCTGCCAGGTCTCTGGATAATACAATATGACCATCCAGAATAGCACGGGCTGCATCGGCAATGGGATCCTGCTGATCATCTCCCTCGGTAAGTACAGTATAAAATGCAGTAATGGAACCGCCGCCCTGTTCACCATTACCGGCACGTTCCACCAGTGCCGGCAAACGGGCAAATACGGAAGGCGGATAGCCTTTGGTAGCCGGTGGCTCACCAATGGCCAGGGCAATTTCACGCTGAGCCTGGGCGAAACGGGTCAGGGAATCCATCAGTAATAACACATGCTTACCCTGATCCCGGAAGTCTTCAGCAATACTGGTGGCAACCTGTGCGCCATGCAGACGCATGACAGGTGACTGATCCGCCGGTACTGCCACCACCACGGAACGTGCCATACCTTCAGGACCCAGTATATTTTCAATAAATTCCTTAACTTCCCGCCCCCGTTCTCCAATCAGCCCGACCACAATGACATCCGCATTGGTAAACCGGGTCATCATGCCCAGCAACACACTTTTACCCACACCACTACCAGCAAACAGCCCCATGCGTTGGCCACGCCCTACGGTCAATAGTGCATTGATAGCCCTGACCCCGACATCCATTGGTGTACTGATGGGTTCCCTGGAAAGAGGATTCATAGTTTCTGCGCTAAGTGATGCCGAATGTGTGTTTTTTAAAGGACCTTTACCGTCCAGAGGATTACCGGAACCATCAATTACCCGTCCTAATAACATACTGCCCACTGGAACCTGGTAAGTACTGCTGGTTGGAATAACCCGGGCATTGGGTAAAATACCGTTTATTCCGGTAGTCGGCATCAGATACAGTTTGTCACCGGAAAACCCCACTACCTCGGTTTCAATCATCTGTTTATCCACACCTTCAACCAGACAGCGTCCACCAATAGCCGACTGGCAGCCGACCGCTTCCAGTGTCATCCCCACCATACGTGTCAGACGCCCTTCTACTGTCAGACCAACCGGCTGGGTTTCTATAATTTCACGGGCATTTTTCAGGCGCTGCCGCCAATGGGAATTGAAATCTGGTAAGAACGCGGCATCACTGTCCATACTTATGACTCATCTTCAGCTCCAGCCTCTGCTTCGGTATCATCATTAGAGTCTTCCTGACGACTGGTCCGCTCACTACCCATAATCTGAGCCGCTATTTCTGCCACCCGGGTTTCAATAGTCGCATCAATCAGAGATGATTCGGACTCAATACGACAGCCTCCCCTGGTTAATACCGGTTCATCGATCACCATCCAGAGAGGTTCATCATCCTCTGTACCGTTTTCAGAATGTGCTTCAGCAGATAATTTCAGGTTTTCACGGGCTATTTCTGCATCTGCAGGATGCAGATACACTTTAATCTTACTGGCTCCTGAAGGTAAGGCCGCAATGCCTTCTTTAATAACAGCAATGATCTGACCGGGATCGGCATTAATTTCCCGTCGAATAATCTGTTTGGCAGTGGCCATGGCCAGCAAAAGTAATTCTTCTTCTACTTCCAGATTCAGCTGTTCTACCGGCTCACTGAGAAACTTGATGATCTGTTCAAAACGCTTAATGATCTGCTGGACTTCTTCCTGACCTTCAAGCAATCCCTGAGCATGTCCCTCCTGCTTTCCCAGTTCCAGACCCTGCTGATATCCTTCGTCCTTGCCCTGTTGAAAGCCTTCATCATAAGCCTGTTTCTGCAGGGCTTCCAGTTGTGCCGCTGTTACCAGGCCGGCCTGTTCATTTTCTTTCTGCTGCCGGGATTTTACATCAGGTAATTCATATCGCTCATAAACAGTCTGCTTATCACCCCTGATAACCCGGCTGCCTGGACGATCAGACATATTCATCACCGCCTGAACCCAGTGCTATATCACCGGCTTCAGCCATACGTCTTGCCACACTGAGAATTTCACGCTGCGCATCTTCCACTTCACTGAGTTTAACAGGACCGCTGGCTTCCAGATCATCACGCAGCATCTCCGCCGCACGTTTGGACATGTTTTTAAGAATTTTCTCTTTAACGGCTTCATCAGCACCTTTAAGCGCCACAATAAGGATATCGGAGGAAACTTCACGCAACAGTGCCTGAATACCCCGATCATCCACTTCGGCCAGATTGTCAAAGACAAACATACTGTCTTCAATTTCCTGCCCCAGATCTTCATCAACACTCTTGATGCCTTCCATAATAGCGGCTTCAGCAGTACCGTCCACAAAGTTAAGAATATCCGCCGCCGTTTTAATACCACCGACACTGGAAGAACGGATATTGCCTTCATTACCGGCAAACTGTTTCTCCAGGATCTCGTCCAGTTCAAACAGGGCTGCCGGCTGTATCGCATCAAGACTGGCAATACGCATCATAATATCAGCCCGGGTATTTTCCGGCAGGTGAGAGAGCACCTGACCGGCCGAATCCGCTTCCAGGTAGGAAAGGACAATGGCAATAATCTGGGGATGCTCAAGACGAATCACTTCTGCAATAGAACGTGGTTCCATCCATTTCAGTGCTTCCAGCCCTTTGGACTGACGCCCCAGTAAGATACGGTCAATAACACCGCCGGCTTTATCTTTGCCCAGTGCTTTATTCAGAACATTACGCAGATAATCTTCTGAGCCCATGCCCAGGGCAGTCTGTCCACCGACAATGGTATTAAAGTTCTGCAAAACACCGGTGGCCATACCCTTATCCACATTTTTAATTGTGGCCATGGCTTCACCAATACTCTGTACTTCTTTGGGTCCCAGGTGCTTGAGAACTTCAGAGGCTTCTTCTTCACCGACAGACATTAAAAAGACTGCCGCCTGTTTGATCCCTTCCAGATCATCAGAATCCTGTTGTTTTTCATCGGCCATATTTACAATCTCAAATATTTATCTGTCTGTTTTCGGCTTATAGGCCGTTCATCGTTTCACTAACAGCTTCAGTTTAGGCTGCCAGCCAGTTTTTTACGACCTGAGCGGCAATTTTTGGATCTTCAACCACCAGTTTTCGGGCGGTGGCTAACTGGACTTCATAATCATCCGGCGGTTTAGGCAGGGCATCAGCCGCTTCTTCACCCATTTCACCACCAACTCCGCCTTCCAGAGCCGCCTGGCCTGCTGCACCGGCCGCTCCGACATCGCCCTCTCCTTCAATGCCGACAACTTCTTTATGCGGTCTGGAAAGATTTTTAAACACCGGTTTAATAACTCCAAAAATTATATACAGTACCACCAGAGCGGCCAATACCTGTTTAACCAGCGGCATAAACCAGGCCTGTTCCCAGACGGGTATTTCCGGCAGGGCTTCTATCTGCTCTGCTTCAACAAAGCCGGCATTAATGATATTCACACTATCCCCTCTCTGGGCATTAAAGCCAACAGCCTGTTTGACCAGTTCAGTGATTCGTTTCAGCTCTTCTTCATCTCTCGGTGTACTGCTTATAGTACCATCTTCTGCCACTGTTTTTTTATCATCAACCACTACTGCAATGGAAAGCCGTTTAACTGTACCGGTTGACAGACGGGTGTGGCTTATGGTTTTATCCAGTTCAAAATTCTGGGTAATACTTTCCTTATTTTTAAAGACTCCGGCAGATTCGCCTTCTGTGCCGCCCGCACCTGCAGTTCCGGCATTTTCCGGTGCAATGGCGCCGCCTGGCGGCTGATTGGATAGCGCACCGGGTACTCCGGCATCACCATTGCCGGATACCCGTTCTATTAACTGCTGTTTACTGCGGGTAGCTTCAACATCCGGATTATACATTTCCGAAGTTTTTTCTATGCGGGTAAAATCCAGTTCAGCGCTGACCTGAGCCTTGAATCCCTTACGTCCTAAAAACGGTGTCAGTATATTACTGACACGATCAATATAATTCTGTTCTACTTTATTGGCGTATTCCAGCTGCTCAGAATTCAGCATTGCCTGTTTATCATCCTTATCCGTTAACAGACGCCCCATCTGATCCACCACAGTAACATCATCAACCAGCAAATTTGGTACACTGGAGGCAACCATATAGGTAATAGCTGAAATCTGCTCATCACTGATGCGATGTCCGGAATACAGATTAACCACCACTGAAGCACTGGTTTTTTTACGATTACGGACAAAAACCGATTCTTTGGGAATAGCCAGGTGTACTCTGGCCGATTTGACATTTCTTAAGGCACTGATTGAACGGGAAAGTTCCTCTTCCAGGGCATGCTGATAACGTGCCGCCTGGATAAACTGACTGGTTCCAAAACTCTGTTCCTGGTTAAGAATATCAAAACCTTCCGGTCTGATATTTGGCAGCCCCTGGGCCGCCAGCTGCATTCTGACCTTATCCACATCATTGGCCGGTACCATAATCCCGCCAGCAGTTAGCTTGTACTTAATACCTGACTGTTTTAATGAATCCGCAATCTGAGTTAATTCTGTATCAGGCAGATCATTATAAAGACTGGTATAATCGGGGGATTGTGCCCAGAAAACAATAGCGACACCTAAAGCCACACTGGCAGCCAGTCCGACCAGTAAGGCCAGTTGACGTAATAATGGGTATTCACTGATATTCTGTAAGGCCAGCATGGTATTATTACTGCTGGTTTTTGCCTCTTCTGCCATTATTCTGTTACTCCATCTCCAACTTATGACCAGGTATTAAACCCGGATACGTTTAACTTCATCATAAGCTTTTAACAATTTGTTTCTGACTTCCACCATTGCACCAAAAGCAACACTGGATTTTTCTGAGGCAATCATCACCTGCACCAGATCCACACCTTCCTTACCGGAAACAAAGTCATTTTTTAAGCCTGCAGACTGTTTCTGAATAGCATTGACCTGCTGTACCGCTGATTTAAGCAGGCTACTGAATTCAACCCTGTCACCTTCACCGGTCTTAACTCCGACCGCCTCAGCTGCTCCCGGCAAACCCTGGTTATTTACCTGTAAAGGAGTAACACCTGAGGATGCCATGTCGCTCATAGAGCGCATCTGCAGCAGCATACTGGACATATTGATATCATTACTCATGGTTTTTCCTTAATCTGTAAATAGTGTCAATTTTTTTGCTTTTTCAATCTCTATTGATTTGTTAAGCAGTTTTCGCGCCAAATCCACCGGGAACGGTAATTCCGTGCTCACGCATTTTGGCCAGCTTATAACGCAGGGTTCTCTGGCTGATCCCCAGTTTCTCCGCTGCCATTTTCCGGTTACCCATAGTGGCATGTAAAATCTCCAGAATTTTATTAAATTCCCGGTTTTTTAATTCATCATTTAAGCTGGATACGCTTTCATCACCTGATGCGACCGGTACGGCACTGGTAACAGTCGCTCCGGATTCAGGCTTAGCCATAATGCTTTCGGCCACAAAAGCCTGTTCCATCGAACCCGCAGAAATAACCTCCATAGATAAATCATCCGGGGTGATCACATGGTCAATATGCAGAATAAAGGCTCTTTGCAGTACATTATCCAGTTCCCGGATATTTCCCGGCCAGGAATGATTGAGTAATTTCTGTTCAGCTTCGGGAGATATCTGAGGGATTTCACAGGCATTCTGTTTGGCAATTTTATTGATAATATGCTGTGCCAGCGGAATAATATCTTTTTTACGGTCTTTTAAATCCGGCAAGCTAATAGGAAAAACATTTAAACGATAAAACAGATCTTCCCTGAATTTATGTTCCTGAACCTGCTGGAGCATATTGCGGTTGGATGTCGCCAGCACCCTGACATCCAGCGGGATCAGTTCCTGACCACCCAGACGTTCCACTTCTTTTTCCTGCAAAACCCTCAAAAGTTTAGCCTGCAGGCCCAGATCCATTTCCGAGATTTCATCCAGCAGCAGAGTACCGCCCTGAGCCTGCTCAAACTTACCTGCTGAAGCCTTGTAGGCTCCGGTAAAAGCCCCCTTTTCATAACCGAACAGGGTAGCTTCAAGCATATTTTCAGGGATGGCGGCACAGTTAATGGCCACAAATGGCTTACTGGCCCGGGTTGAATGCTTATGGATAAAACGCGCCAGTACTTCTTTACCGGTTCCGCTGCTGCCGCCTATCATTACCGTGGCATCACTGGCAGCTACTTTTTTCGCCAGCTGGCTTATTTTCTGCATAGACAGGGATTCGGCAATCATTTGATGATCTTTGACTGTTTTGCCAATATAACGGCTGACCACAGACACCAGAACTTCCGCCTCAAAAGGTTTAACCAGGTAATCCACAGCCCCGTCTTTCATCGCTTCAATAGCCTTGCTGATGGTGCCGTAAGCCGTCATTAACAGAACGGGTAAATCATATTGACGTTTGAGCTGTTTTAATAACTGGTGACCATCCATTTTGGGCATCTGCACATCACTGATCACAATGTCTATCTGGCGCATAACATCCTGGGCCAGGTAGTCCAGAGCAGTACGTCCGTTATCAGCTTCAATACTATTGTAACCGGCCATTTCCAGGGTATCACACAGGGCTTCACGCAATGCATCATCATCTTCAACAACCAGGATAAGCGGCGTCTGGGGATCATTCTTTTTCAGGATCATATTCATATCATTCATTAGACTGATTCCTTATCTTTTTTCTTATGTTTATTCTGTTTTTGTTCTGACGGACTCAGGGACTGGATCTGTACCGGCAGACGCATTCTGAACACACTGCCCTCTGCTCCCGTACTCTCCAGCCATAATTCACCATCATGGGCATTAGCAATGGCCTTGACTACCGCCAGCCCCAGGCCGGTTCCGTGTTCCTTGGTGGTAAAAAACGGCTGAAAAATTTTATTGATATGCTCTTCACTTATTCCATTACCTGTATCCTGAATAACGAAGTCAAGAGTACCACCCACCGGCTGTTCAATCCTGATACTGACTGTGCCCTCTGACGGAGTAGCAAATACCGCATTAGTAATTAAATTATTCAAACCGCTGATCAACAGG
Organism: Gammaproteobacteria bacterium; assembly: GCA_027012135.1. Lineage (GTDB taxonomy): Bacteria > Pseudomonadota > Gammaproteobacteria > GRL18 > GRL18 > JANELJ01. Next base: position 8,011 of record JALUZF010000166.1, on the reverse strand, counting down.
TGACGATTGCCAGAAATAAAAAATTCATCTTCGGGAAGGTAGTTAAAGTTAATATGAACAGCCTGTTTTTCATCCGAAATATCCAGTGACTGCTGCAGCTCATCTAATAACTGAGTGACCGATATGCTTTCCCGGTTTTCCATACCGCTTCTGGAAAACAGCAGCATATCGTTAATAAGCTGTTCCAGACTCTGAATACGGGTCAGGATTTTATCAGCAAAACGCAGACGTTTTGCTTCCTCCAGTTGCGGTGATTTCAAATGAGAGGCATAGAGCAGAGCAGCTGAAATGGGAGTACGGATCTGATGTGCCAGTTGTGCCGCCATCTGTCCCATGGAAGCCAGCCGGGACTGCTGGTCATAGCGAGCCTGCATCTGACGTTTTTCTGTCACATCCTGTAATAAGACAATCTGACCGGGAACCCCTTCACCCAGAGGACAGGTTGAGATACTGACAATTCGCCCCTTATTGGTAACAGAGTCCTGACCGGAGATACGGGTATGATCAAAAGCCCGCTGAATAACCGAACGCCAGGACATCCCCAGTAAAGGTTCATCCAGAAGTTCAATCGCCGCCGGATTACACTCCTGTACCTTTCCTTCCCCATCCAGCACAATAACACCGGCCGGAAGTGCTTTTAACAGGGTTTTAAGCCTGGTTTCAGTCAGGGACTCCTGTAAGCCATTATCATCCGTTTTCAATGGCTGTATAACCGAACCAGTAAAACGCTCTTCGGATTGATATGTTTGTTTTTCAGACAGTACACTCAGGCCCATAATTTACTCCAGTTAGCGAGCTGATATACAAAGAATTGTCTCTAGCGGTGCAAGAAGCAAACCACATTGCGTTTTTTCTTTATATTTCAATGAATTATAAAGATACTGAATATTTATCACTGATAATGACAAGATTTTGTCGCGTGTATTGAATAGAAAAAACAGGAGTGAATTATTTTTCGGAGGGTATTAGAGTATAACCAGGTTTCGGGGAAAAATTTTCAGGAAGAAAACATAGCCTCATATTTACGCAGTTTTTCTACCAGGGTAGTACGACGCATATTAAGACGTTTTGCTGCATGAGCTACAACGCCATCCGATTCTTTTAAAGCCTGCTGAATAAGAGAGTATTCCAGATTGGCCATATGTTCTTTCAGATCAAAATCATGATCAGGCAGGGTATTAATTTCTGCTGGTGATGGAGTTTCCTGCACAGGCTCGTTCTGCTCTGAATTTTGCACTTCATCCGGTAAACTTACTACATCAGCAGTATCTTTTTCTGCTGTTATTTCCATCTCCGCCCTGCTATCCGATTGAAGATCGGGATCCAGTTCCGGCCACTCACTTAAATGCGAAATATCGTACTGGTATTTTTCCGGTAAATCGTCCCAGGTCACCGGTTCTTCTGGAAACATTATCCCCAGACGTTCCACCAGATTGGATAATTCCCGGACATTACCGGGCCATGAATGCTGCATAATAGAAGCCATGGCTTCCTGGGTCATCTGCACAGACAGCTCCATATCTGCCTGCATATTTTTATTTAAAACTTTAAACAATAATGGAATGTCTTCTGCCCGGTCTCTTAAGGGCGGAATTTCAATAGGAAAAACATTAAGACGATAATACAGATCCTCTCTGAAACGACCATCCTTTACTTCATCTTCCAGGTCTCTATGTGTGGCCGCTATTACCCGCACATCGGCCCGTATGCTTTTATTACCCCCCACCCGTTCAAAGATCCGTTCCTGTAAAACCCGGAGTATTTTTACCTGCATGGATAAGGGCATATCTCCAATTTCATCCAGAAACAGTGTACCGCCCTGGGCCAGTTCAAAACGCCCTTTTCGCTGTGTCAAAGCACCGGTAAAAGCCCCCTTTTCATGACCAAATAGTTCACTTTCCAGCAGGTCTTTGGGAATAGCACCGCAGTTTACCGGTACATAGGGCATCTCAGAACGTTTCGACAGCTGGTGCAGGCAATTAGCCACCACCTCTTTACCGGTTCCTGATTCCCCCAGAATAAGTACATTGGCATTACTTTTAGCCACCTGCGTGATCAGTTTTTTTACATGCTGAATAACAACACTATTGCCTACAAAGGATTCATCAAGAACCGGATTAAACACCTGAAGCCTCTACTTTTTAGATAAATGAACCATTATAAATACGTCAAATTTTCGTCAACACAAAAAACTTAACTAACCTGCATATGCAGTAAAGTCAAAAAAACATCAAAAGTCAAAAAAATGTCACTATTTTTTCTATAAATATTTTTATTTGTGCCTGATACTAATTAAAAACCGGGCAGAACTAGACAGGTTATTAGTTATCAGTAATAATAGTCTTTATAAAATAATAACTTATGCATTAAATTATTCTTTAATACCGAGTAAAAAAGTAAATACGGTTATTCACTCAATAATTACAATTATTAAGGTCCATAATGAAAATAGAAACCACCCGCTTTGGTTCGCAAGAGATTGAACAGGATAGTATTATTCATTTTCCTCAAGGTCTGTTAAACGAGTCGGAAATTAAGGATTTTAAACTGTTTCATAAAGAAGATGCAGAACCTGGTCCCGTAGTTTTCTGGCTGCAGTCAGTTGAGGATCCGGATAAGGCTTATACGATTATTGACCCGTCTCTGGTCGGTTTTTCCTATGAAGTGGCATTACCAGAGGAAGATTATCAACTGCTGGATTCTAACAGTACGGATGAAATTGCAGTTATGGTTATTATTACCGGTGCCGAGGATGGCGCTGAGAATATTCAGAAAGACGGGTTTGCTCTGATCAGCGGTAATGTAACAGAACCTTTGTTTATCAACCTTAATTCAAAAAAAGGCATGCAACGGTCTATTAAAAACCTGGATTATGATATTTTTCTCACTATCCCGGTAACCAGTACACAATAACGGCATACCACCAGAACACTACTTATTTTGCAGATAGGCAGAATTTACATTCTGTCTTTTTCTTAAATCCTGCACTCGTGTATTTATAGTTATTTTTTTCTGTTCTGCCAGAACAGTAATCCTGTTATTAATCTTTAATACAGACTGAATGGTCTGTTCAATGATCTCCCTGTCACCGGCATTAAAGTCCTGAGTCTCAAAAAAATGCCGAATTAACTTATCTCTTTGTTGTTCAATACCTGGAATATTGTCCCAGTCATCTGATTCGGCCAGTGACAGGATAGTATTACTCAGATTTTGAATATCATTTAATTCCTGAGATGTCTGTTTTAACATTAATATGTTCTCTGAAAATTAAATTCTTGCTTTTGCCAGTCTATCCGGTGTCTGACCGGCAGCACTATTAGCATGTTTTTCAATAACATCCTTTGGTATGGCATCCCAGCCTGACTTAATATCCAGCAGCAGATCCGTAACCTCATCAAGCATATCTATTGAATTTTCAAGATTGGCCTGAGTCAGACGAGCATTCATATAAATATACAGCGACTCCAGATTTTTGGATATTTCACCACCCTGGCTATGATCAAGGCTAACTCTCAACCCTTCAATAATTGAAATAGCCCAGGCAATATGTTCGCCTTTTTTGGCTATATCATTATTTCTAATAAACCCCTTGGCTTTGGAAATTTTTTCCAGCGCACCTTCCATCAACATTTGTATTAATCGATGCGGATTTGCAAATGCAGCCGTACTTTGATTACCCACCTGGGCATACTGGCTCATGGCATTATGGTTATTTGCAAAGTTCATAAAATTATCCTTCAAAACTTAAAATCTTATTGTCAAAGTACGCTAATAAAAGTGCATAAAAAGATGACTGAAAAACTTATTTTTCACTACTTTTTACCCCCAAAACCCGGTAGGTTTGCTAATTGCTGCGATAAATAAGCACTGGTGTTATTGGACTGAGAGATAATTGAATCCAGGGCACTAAACTGTTTTAAAAACCTGGCCTCAATCTGTTCCAGGCGATATTCCATGCGAAACTGTTCATCACCGTTATAGTCTATACGAGCCCTCAGGCCTTCCTGCCTGGTTTTAATCAGACCATCAAAACTCAGGTAATCATTCATTTTTTCTTCTAACCTGAATGCAATACCCTTATTATCATTAGCAAACAACTGGGAAATAGCTTCATAGTCCTGAGAGACGGCCTTATCCAGCTTTTCACTATCCAGCTCAAGTTTACCCGTCTTGGCATTACTGGTAATACCGACTTCAGATAGATAATTAAATGCAGCATTTAAACCTGCGCTACTATTAAATTCATTACGGATAGAAGACAGTACGCTATTGGTTATACTGTCCCCTTCCAGCCCATCTTTCTTAAGGGCGTTTAAAGTACTTAATAATGTATTGAACCCTGAAACAAAACTGCCAATAGATTTTTTTACCGCTTCAATATCTCTCTCTACTGTTAAGTCGGCCGGTGCACTACTTTTCTTTAATAAATTAAGTGAAATTCCTGAAATTGCATCATCAATATTATTCGTGGCACTTGTTATAGTATAAGCATTATCGACCAGAACCTTTGCATCCAGTGCCGTCTGTTTCTCAGTAAGATCAAGCTTGGTAACAGCATCACCAGCCGATGTCACTGAAATCTGATTAGTAAGTCCTGTTTCAGTAGCACTTAACACCAGTTGAAAAGCATTGGAGCTTTCCTGAATAATAGACGCAGAAACCCCGACATCATTAGTTTCTGCTGCCTGGTTAATTTTATCGCGGATTTGGGCCAGGGTCATGCCGTTAATATCAATGGATAATGAATCAGTACCATCACCTATATCTAAAAATGCATTGGAGGTAATAGTCGTAGTATCGGTATCCGTAAAAGCCGTAGTAGAACCAAATTTATTGGCTCTGGCAAGATTTTGCACATCAATTGAAAAAACACCTGGAGAGGCATTACTGTCTACTGTAGCGGTAAAACTTTGATCGGTACCGGATTCTGAGGTGGAAGTTTTATAGACCTCAAATTTATCCAGGGAGCCAAGATTCCCCATTGAAGTCTGAAAAGCTGACAAAGCACTTTTTAAACGGCCAAAAGCACTTAACTGAGACTGAAACTCATTTTCTTTTGCCTGAAGTCGCTGGAGAGGACGACTCTCAACTTCCATTAACTGAGAGACAAGCCCTTGCACATCTAGATTGACGCCACCTAATGCCAAAGCCATTTATTCTCCTCCAACTTTAAGACTAGAATTTAAATTTACTGAAAACAGAAGTTTAAACTTTTGTTTTCAAAAAAACCCCTTCACTGAAGGTCGGGGGTTGAGAGCGAGTTTCAATACCTTCGTTCAGTCTCTCATTTGCATCTTGCAAATTTCTGGCCAATTCCAAAAATTCTTCTGAGGGGATCTGTCTGAGCACCTCATCCGTATTTTTATCCTTAACATTGATAACAATCATCCCTACCTCCTTATCAACGCTAAACTCCAGATTTCTTTGAATATTCTGTAAAGAACTGTTCAATTGACTAATAGTTTCATCCAGTTCTTCTTGTGATGATTTCTGGTTGCTATCGGCAAACCTTTCAGAGGCAACATCTTGCCGTTTCTGCTTTGCCTGATCCACTTTGTCCTTACTATCACTACTATCAGTCTTTTGACTATTCTGGAGAGCCTGAGATTGAATTTTAGGCACAAAGCTACTGGCTGTATCAACAGCCGGCAACTTTGTACTTATATTCAAGTCAACCATTGTCCTACTCCTTGAAGAACCTGAACTTCAAAATGAAGTTCAGGAAATCATAGCTTAGCCTAATAGACCTAAAACACTTTGTGGCAGTGCATTAGCCTGTGAAAGTACTGATACACCGGCCTGTTGTAAAATCTGATACTTGGTCAAATTAGCAGTTTCTTTAGCAAAATCGGCATCTTCAATACGACTACGAGATGCAGACAGGTTTTCTACAGCATTTTCACTATTACGGATAACTGAATCAAAACGGTTCTGAACCGCACCTAAAGTTGCCCGCTGGGTATTAACAGCAGCCAGTAAGGTATCAACATTACCAATCATTGATAAAGCATTAGCTGCTGTATCAACTCCACCATTAGTTACTACATCAGTATAACCACTTAATTTAGTTGTATTAGTGGTCGTTACCTTAATCTGATCAACTGAAGTAACATTATTTGGCCCCACCTGGAACGCGAAGGAAGTGGCTCCACCACCAATTACGGCAATACCATTGAACTGGGTATTGGTTACACGGGCAATTTCAGCTTTCAGCTGTGAAACTTCAGTATTCAGAGCGGCCCGGTCTGTAGAGCTGTTGGTTGCATTGGAGGACTGTACAGCCAGTTCACGAATACGTTGCAGATTATTGGAAATTTCATCCAGAGCCCCTTCTGCCGTTTGAGAAAGAGAAATAGCATCTGATGCATTTCGAATACCCTGATTATAACCGCGGATCTGTGCGGTAAAGCGTGATGCAATAGCTATACCTGCCGCATCATCCTTTGCACTATTAATACGTTTACCAGATGATAATCTTTCCAGAGCCAGTGCCAGCCCTTTATTTGTACGGTTTAACTGATTTTGTGCACTTAAAGAAGGTACATTAGTGTTAATTACCTGAGCCATGATAGCCACTCCTATAGATAGGCTTCACAATATCTTTATTTATCAGAGAGTTGTGAAGGTTTTTGTCATGCGGATATACTCTCAAAATGGAATATTCACCGCTTCTTGGTTATTTTAGCGTCTAAGAACAATTTTTCTTTAGAAAATAAATTAATATTTTTTTATTACTTTTCTTTTGTTATTATTTTTTTTGTGGAAAACTGGCCTGATTTATGCTTATTATAATCAATAATTACGTGTAATAAACCAGGAATGATCAGTGATTAAAATAACTAAAGAAATCCAGCTTGGCTCTCTTATCCAGAATAATTATGGAGACAATTATCTTTTTTCTGTAAATCGTAACAATTTTTCTGAAATTGATTATGCCACTCAATTTAATAAAGAATTTCATAATACCTTTCAGCAAAAAGATACCTTATACCTTATTATTGGTACAGATTCAGGCTTGATGGTCAAACAGCTATTAAAAACACCTCCGGAAAAAGGCAGTGCATATGTTTTTATTGAATTTCCTGACATTATAGAGCGAGTGGAATCGCAATACGATTTAAGTACACAAAAAAGGATCATTGTAACAACCGAGGATAAATGGCAGGAAGATTCTTTAAAAATAGGTATGGATATCTATTTTATGATCAATCGAGTAAAACGTATAAAATCCTTTGCAGCACAATATAATTATTTGAATGAATACATTTTTTTATGGCAAAACATTGAAGCAAATGCCAATCATCTTGCCTGGCAATATCAATCGCAAATCGGCAGCAAAATTTTTATTCAAAGACAACTGGAAAACCTTGCAGAAAATCATACACCGGCAATAAAATTAAAAGACTACTTTAATGGAAAATCAGCACTAATTCTGGCAGGCGGTCCATCCCTGGATAATTATATTGAATGGATAGAAGATAATCAGACTCATTTTGTAGTTATTGCCGTTACCAGAATTGCCAGACGTTTACTACAAACAAAAATTAAACCCGATATTTTTGTAACAGTCGATCCCCTGCCAGTAAATTTTAATGTCAGTCAGGAAGTATACCACTTTGATAAAACAAGTTTATTGGTTAATCAGTACCATGTGTCTCCTTTATTATTAGGAAATTGGCTGGGTGTAAATTTATTCCTGGGTGAACTATTTCCATGGAAAACAGCATTAAATACAACAAATTTAACTGGAGTCGGACCCACTGTAACCAATACAGCAATATTGCTTGCAAATAATTTAGGTATAAAAAAACAAATTTTGTTCGGTGTTGACCTCTGTTTCAGTCCAGAAGGTTATTCTCACGCTAGTGGAAGCATTGAATACAACGCAGGGCCTGATGTCAATCTTATTGGCCAGATCGTTGAAACAAACAAAGGTGAATATGCAGAAACAAATTCAGCCTATTTCGAAGCAATATCAACTATTGAACGTTTAGCTGAATTGTGTCAACAA
>JALUZF010000165.1 GCA_027012135.1 Gammaproteobacteria bacterium | reverse complement strand
ATTCATCGATATCTGCATCCTTTGAATCATCAAACAATTCATCTTTTGGTGATATCTGATATTTTGTATCATCTGGATTCTCAAATACCAAGAAATAATCTCCAGGTATCAATCTGGTAAATTCATAATACCCACAATCCAATGTATCCGTAACATCATCCGGATTCAATACCGCATGACTCCATGTACTATCTACTTTTATCGTATCCAATACTCCTGCGTCTGCTACTACATTATATAGATATATCTTAACACTATCCATACACTTTTCCTCAGCATCTTGGATTCCATCTCCATCCTCATCATACCATACATAATCCCCTAAGCTTGCTGCATTGAAATAACCTGCATCTATCGTTGGATCATGTTCGCCTGATTCTAGATTGATCGTCGCTGACCAGCCTGTCGTCTCTTCTGCATCACTATCCTTAGAATCATCTCCTTGCTCATCTGATTTTGTAATCTCATATGCATCTACTGTTGGAAATTTGACAATATAATTTCCAGGTTCTAAATCCTCAAATATATAATATCCTTCTGTTCCATTATTTGTAGTGCTTATCGTCGTCTTCAATGGTGTCGCATCGTCCGGATTGCCATCTCCATCTTCATCAATATACAATTCTACAATTAAATCATTGATTCCTCCTTCGCTTCCATCTTGTATCCCATCTCCATTTAAATCAAGCCACACATAATCTCCCAAACTCGCAAGGTTATATAATCCTGCATCCAAGGTAGGGTCGTGCTCTCCTGATTCCAATACCACTATCTCCGTACATCCTGTATCCTCATCTGCATCACTATCTATTCCATTATCGCTTCCTTCATCTTTCCCTGATATCTTATCATAGCTGCCCTTATCAAAACATACATGATATATTCCGGGCTCTAAATCATCAAATTCATAGTATCCATCATCTCCTGTACTTGGATTTACTCCTGTGGTTGTATTCTCTACAGGATCTCCATTCTCATCATACAATGTAACCACTATCCCGTTTATACCGTCTTCATCAGGATCTTGTATACCGTCTGCATCTTTATCTTCCCATACATAATCGCCTAGACTCGCAGGCTTATAAAATCCTGCATCTATCGTCATATCACTATCGCCTGCTTCAAGTGTCACCAAATGACTCTCTCCTGTAATTACATTTGCATCACTATCTTTTGCATCATCTGTTCCCGTATCTTCTCCGGTTGGATTATATCCATTTGGCTTTCTGAATTCAACTATATAATCTCCAGGAAGTAATTCCGTAAATTTATATAGCCCAGTTCCATCTGTATATGTAGTATCGAGCTCATTTCCATTTCCATCTTTCAATATTACCATCACATTTGTTATTGGTAATTCTGTAGGGTCTTGAATACCGTCTGCATTCTTGTCTTCCCATACATAATCTCCCAATTCTGCAAGCTTGATTAATCCTGCATCATTGGTCATATCATCATCGCCACTTTCTACTACAATCACTTCTGTACACCCGCTTTGTTGATCTACATCACTATCTGCTGCATCATCTCCACCTTGATCTGTCTTCGTGAAACCCTCATATGCCCCATCGGCATCAAAACATATCTTATATTCTCCAGGCTCAACATCATCAAACACATAGCTTCCCGCTTCACCACCGGTATTGGTTACCTTTGTATCTACCGGTGTATCTGGTACTCCATCTCCATCTGTGTCTTTGTACAATGTCACTGTCACTCCGGACACTCCTTCTTCATCAGGATCTTGTATCCCATCTCCATCTTTGTCATACCATACATAATCTCCCAATCTCGCTGTCTCATAATAGCCTTGATCTATCGTAGGATCGTGCTCATTGTCTGATAACTCTATTGGATCTGAATATCCCATAATTCCATTCCCATCACTATCTCTTGCATCATCACATCCTTCTGCTCCATTATGATTCTTCGGTGATACTTTATAGTTAGAATTTGGCTTCTCAAATTTGACTACATATGTCCCTGCTGATAATTCTAAAAATTCATAAAATCCTGTATTATCTGTTTGTGTATGTGCTATCTCTGCTCCATCAGGTACGCCATTGCTATCGGTATCTTTATAC
>JALUZF010000164.1 GCA_027012135.1 Gammaproteobacteria bacterium | reverse complement strand
ATCAAAAACATGAAATACAAAACGGGATGCAAAAAATTATGAGTTCAATTAGAAAATCTTTATTGTCGCTGGCGGTCGCTTCCGTTGTGGCAACTCCATTAATGGCCAGTGCCGATGGCTTTGGTACGGTTTCAGCCAATGTCGCTTTAGTAACTGATTACTATTTCCGCGGTATTTCACAAACAGATAATGACGGCGCAATTCAGGGTGGTTTTGACTGGAGCCATGATAGTGGTATTTATGCAGGTGTCTGGGGTTCTAATGTTGATTTCGGTGATACTCATATTGAATTAGATACATATATTGGTTTTTCCAATGATATTGGTGATAGTGGTTTTAGTTATGATATTGGTTTTAATCGTTATAACTACAATGATAGTGATAGCACTACCAATGATCTGGATACCAATGAATGGTATGCCAGCTTAAGCTATAGTTATTTTACTGTTGGTTATAAGCATTCTTCAGACTGGTATGGCAGTGATGATACATCTAAATATATTTATGCGGAATTCTCTTATGATGAGCTGCCTTATGGTGTAGGTTTTAGTGCCAGTTTAGGTAAGTCCTTTGGTGATGCTTACGACGATAAAAATGATGCTGTTAATGGCACCAAAGACTTTGATTACATGGATTATAAAGTTGGGATTAACAAGGATTTTTACGGTTTGAACTGGGATCTAAGTTATGTGGGTAATGATCTGAGCAATCGTGAATGTGATGCTTATTCCTACAGTTCCAATAAAGGACATTGTGATGACCGTTTTATCTTAACTGTTTCTAAAGCTATTGATGATACAACAAAATCATCTGAAGGTTCTTCTTTACCCATTGAAGCCAATGTCGCTTTAGTAACTGATTACTATTTCCGCGGTATTTCGCAAACAGACAATGACGGTGCTATCCAGGGTGGTTTTGACTGGAGCCATGATAGTGGTATTTATGCCGGTGTCTGGGGTTCTAATGTTGATTTTGGTGATACCCATATTGAGTTAGATACTTATATTGGTTTTGCCAATGATATTGGTGATAGCGGCTTTAGCTATGATGTTGGTTTTAACCGTTATAACTATAATGATAGTGATGGTACTGACAATGATCTTGATACTAATGAGTGGTATGCCAGTTTAAGCTATAGTTATTTTACAGTTGGTTATAAACACTCCTCAGACTGGTATGGCAGTGACGATACATCAAAATACGTTTATGCTGAGTTTGGGTATGATGAATTACCAATGGGGCTGGCCATGAATGCCAGTGTTGGTAAATCATTTGGAGACGCTTATGATGACAAGAATGATGCGGTAGATGGCACTAAAGACTTTGATTATGTTGACTATAAAGTGGGTGTAAACAGAGATTTTGCTGGTGTTAACGTTGACTTGTCATATGTTGGTAATAACTTAAGTAATCGTGAATGTGATGCTTATGCCTACAGTTCCAATAAAGGACATTGTGATGACCGCTTTATCTTAACCTTCTCCAAAGGTTTCTAAAAAGCAGGCAATTTAAATTGCTTAATAAAAAAAGCCGCTTTCTTTTACAAGATAAGCGGTTTATTTATGCATTTTCTCAATGCTCAATGCTTCTTACCCCAAAATATCCCGAATCCCCGCAATACTGGCTCTTCCAAACTCTTTCCTTTCTTCCCCCTCAAGCCTTTGCTTACCTTCAAGCCACTCGAGATCCTCCTGGGGTAATTCATCCAGAAAACGGCTGGGTTCGGTATCAATGATTTCACCATACTGACGGCGTTTTTCGCTTAGGCTGAAGGTCAGTTCTTTCTGTGCTCGGGTAATGCCGACATAGCAGAGCCGACGCTCTTCTTCAATATTGTCTTCTTCAATACTGGTGCGGTGGGGCAGCAGGCCTTCTTCCATGCCGACAATATAAACATAGGGGAATTCCAGCCCCTTGGAGGCATGCATGGTCATCAGAGCCACCTGATCGTCTTCGCTTTCTTCTTCCTGGCGATCCATAATGTCGAGCAGGAGCATTCTGGATACCAGGTCTTCCAGAGAGCTTTCCGGTTCATTGTCATACAGACGCTGCAGCCAGGCAATCAGCTCATTGACATTTTCGATGCGTTTTTCCGCCTGTTTTTCATTACTGCTGGTTTCAAACAGCCAGGTGTCATAATCAATATCATCAATTAACTGCTCCACGACTTTAATGGGGTTGTCCTCCCAGGCCGACTGCTGCTTTCGTGCCATCCACTGCCCGAATTCTGTCAGGTGCTGTACCGCTTTTTCAGGCAGGTGTTCTGTTATTGCCAGATGAGAACAGGCGCTGAGCAGACTGGTTCCGGCCTTGCTGCTGTACTGACTGAGTTTTTCAATGGTGGCACTGCCGATCTGGCGGCGCGGAGTGTTAATAATACGTAAAAAGGCATTGTCATCATCGGGGTTGACCAGCAGGCGCAGATAGGCCAGCATGTCCCGTATTTCCGTATAGGAGAAAAAGGATACGCCGCCACTTAAATAATAGGGAACCTGCTGTTCTCTGAGCTGTTTTTCAAACAGCCGGGACTGGTGGTTGCCGCGATATAAAATAGCATAATCCCGCCAGGATTTTTTAAAGCGAAAATGATGTGCTACCAGTGCAGAAACCACTCGCTCAGCCTCCCTGTGTTCATCAGGCACCCGCATAATACGGATGGGGGTGCCGTGGCCGAGTTCACTCCAGAGTGCTTTTTCAAAGACATGAGGATTATTGGCAATTAAGGTATTGGCGGCATTAAGGATTAGGCGGGTCGAACGGTAGTTCTGTTCCAGTTTAATGACTTTAAGCGTGGGGAAATCTTTTTCCAGCAGTGCCAGATTTTCAGGTTTGGCACCACGCCAGCAGTAAATGGACTGATCATCATCACCCACGACGGTCAGGGAGGAGCGCTCACCTACCAGCAGTTTAACCAGTTCATACTGGGTAGTATTGGTATCCTGGTACTCATCTACCAGCAGATAACGTATGCGTTTCTGCCATTTTTCCAGAATAGCCGGATGGTTTTTAAATAAGATTACCGGCAGCATAATTAAATCATCAAAATCCACGGCATTATAGGTGCGTAAATGATGATTATAATCCTGGTATATTTTAACATTGTAGCTCCAGGCCGGATCCTCAGCAGGCTGCTGCAGCAGAAAGTCCGGTGTCAGACAGTCATTTTTCCAGCCGGATATTTGCCGTGCAATGCCTTCAAAATGCTCCTTGATTAATTCTTCATCTTTAAAATGGCTGCGCATCAAATCTTTGAGCAGAGTATGGCTGTCGTGGGTATCAAAGATGGAAAAACCGCTTTTTAAGCCCAGTACACCCAGTTCAGATTTGATAATATTCAGTCCCAGAGTATGAAAGGTTGAAACCCTTAAACCGCGGGTCTGGGAACGGGGAATAATTTGTGCAACCCGTTCTTTCATTTCTCTTGCGGCCTTATTGGTAAAGGTCACAGAGGCAATAGTATGGGCTTTATGTCCGCATTCCTGAATTAAATAGGCAATTTTATTGGTGATCACCCGGGTTTTACCGCTGCCGGCACCGGCCAGCACCAGCAGGGGACTGTCAATGTGTTTTACGGCCTGTTGTTGACGGGGGTTTAATGCGGGCAAAAGCTTGACTCGGTTATAAAATGCAGTTTTAAAGCGCGTATTTTAACAAATTTTGCTGGTAAATTATGATCTATAAGTCATTATCAAAATTATTTATGAATAAATTAACAAATAAATTAAAAAAGGAGCTTGAATAATCGGACATGGGGCTATATCCTTCACATATCCTGTGAAAGAAAATTTGTAACTATTTAGCGTATTCATCTTTTGCACCACTCTTGTAGGTAAGAGATGCGTTATTTTCGTACTCAAATGGTCGCGTATTTATATACGCTCACATTTTCCGTGCGAAAATGCCTTGAACTGGCACAAAATCTAAACACTCTAAATAGTCACGAAAATTCTGACTTTCTTTTCTGGCTGTTCAGGTCAGGGTTGTTCCGGCTGAAAGGCCATTATTTCTGATGATTAATTTGGAGAATAAAAAATTGAGCGATAAAATCGTTTATGTATCGGATGATACTTTTGATGAAGAAGTGCTTCAGGGAGATTTACCCGTGCTGGTTGATTTCTGGGCTGACTGGTGTGGTCCCTGTAAAATGATTGCCCCTATTCTGGATGAAATATCCGATGAATACGAAGGCCGTCTGAAAGTTGCCAAATTAAATATTGATGATAACCCCAATACGCCGCCCAAGTTCGGTATTCGCGGTATTCCCACCCTGATGATGTATAAAAATGGTCAGGTTGAAGCCACTAAAGTGGGTGCAGTCTCCAAATCACAGTTAACGGCTTTTATTGACAGTAATATCTGAATAGCTGCAGTATAAAATTCTGACCGGCTTTTTTTCTCAAATATCTTTAAATATAAAGAAAAGAGCTGGACTTAATTTTTATGATAGGCTAAACTTCGCCTAATATTCTTACACGGTTATATAGTCATATATAAATAGTGCAGGAAAGACTATGCATGATTAAAAATAGCTTCAGTCTGAAGTGAACTATTTAGTCATTTTAATAAAACCTGAATATCAGGCTGATGCGTAAGTTAAATATCAGCTAGACAAATGTTACGGGTTTAATAACAAAAAATCAGTTCAAACTTTTTTCAGTTCAAACTATTTTTCCATTCATAGTACGTAAGCAAACGAAAAAAACGTAATCCTCACAATATAAATTCCAGACCAGGTAAATATTTTCTATTTTTCAAAAATAGTTATCGCACAAACTATTACATTGGTTTCCAGGATTATTTTTTAAGAAATATAAAAGAAACAATTCACCCGACAATTTAAACTCATATCACTATAATTACATATCTGTTTATTTAATCAACAATTAAACAAAATCAAAGGTCAAAATGAATCTCACCGAACTAAAGAAAAAACCGGCTTCCGAGCTTATTGAAATCGCAAAAGACATGGGTATTGACAGTATATCCAGGGCACGAAAACAGGATGTCATTTTTTCAATCCTTAAAGCGCATGCCAAAAGTGGTGAAGATATCTATGGTGACGGTGTTCTGGAAATTTTGCAGGATGGTTTCGGTTTTCTGCGTTCAGCAGACAGTTCCTACCTGGCTGGCCCTGATGATATTTATGTATCGCCCAGTCAGATAAGACGTTTTGGTTTGCGTACCGGTGATACCGTTGCAGGGAAAATCAGACCGCCCAAAGACGGTGAACGTTATTTTGCTCTGCTTAAAGTCAACAAGATTAACTATGACGAGCCTGAAAACTCTCGTCACAAAGTTTTGTTTGAAAACCTGACACCGCTGTTTCCCAATGAGCGTTTTATTATGGAACAGGGTAACGGCAGTACCGAAGATTTTACTGCCCGGGTTATTGATTTAATGGCACCAACCGGTAAGGGTCAGAGAGGCCTGATTGTGGCTCCGCCTAAAACCGGTAAAACCATGATGATGCAGAATATTGCTCAGTCCATTGCAGCCAATTATCCTGAATGTTTCCTAATGGTACTGCTGATTGATGAACGTCCTGAAGAAGTGACCGAAATGGAACGTTCAGTTAACGGCGAAGTCATTTCTTCAACCTTTGATGAGCCGGCCAGCCGCCACGTACAGGTGGCAGAAATGGTGATTGAAAAAGCCAAGCGTCTGGTAGAGCACAAGCATGACGTGGTTATTCTGCTGGACTCCATTACCCGCCTGGCCCGAGCCTATAATACCGTAATACCCTCATCGGGCAAGGTACTGACCGGTGGTGTGGATGCCAATGCCCTGCAGCGCCCCAAGCGATTCTTTGGTGCCGCCCGGAATATTGAAGAAGGCGGCTCCCTGACCATTCTCGCTACCGCTTTAATTGATACTGGTTCCAAAATGGATGAAGTTATTTTCGAAGAGTTTAAAGGTACCGGTAATATGGAGCTGCACCTGAACCGTAAACTGGCCGAAAAACGTATCTATCCAGCCATCAATGTAAACCGTTCAGGCACTCGTAAAGAGGATCTGTTAATGGCACCGGACGAACTACAGAAGGTCTGGATCCTGCGCAAAATCCTGCACCCCATGGATGAAATCTCCGCCATGGAATTTATGCAGGAAAAAATGCAGGATACCAAGACTAATGAAGAATTTTTTAATTCAATGAATAGATAGAAAAGACAGCGTTGAGCGTTCAGCGCTGAGAAAGAGCCAGAGCAATATCACTTATCTTAAAGTTGGTTCCAAATATTTTAATATATTGCTTGGCTTGAGATGAAGAGATTTTACAATTTTTCGCTCAATGCTCAATGCTCAATGCTCAATGCTCAATGCTGCTCTTCCTAAACACACCTCCCCGGCACTACAGGCTCCAACCCCCAGACTTTTTCCACATATTCCTGAATGGTTCTGTCGCTGGAGAAGTAGCCCATGCGGGCGATATTTAGCATGGCTTTTTCTGCCCATTTGTTTTTATCCTGAAACAGAACCTCAACTTCTCTCTGTTTATCGATATAGGCCTGGTAATCGGCCATTACAAAATAGGGATCACTGGTCAGCAGGGAATCGACTACGGGTTTAAAGCGCTCGGGATCGCCGGGACAGAAGTAATCAGAGTTGATCAGATCAACGGTTTCTTTTAATAAGGGATTGTCCTCATAATAATGACGAGGGTTGTAATGATTGCTTTTCAGGGTTTCCAGATCTTCTACGGTATGACCAAAAATAAAGATATTATCATCTCCAACTTCCCGCCTCATTTCCACATTAGCACCATCCAGGGTACCGATGGTTAATGCTCCGTTAAGTGCCAGCTTCATATTACCGGTTCCGGATGCTTCTGTTCCTGCCGTTGATATCTGCTCAGAAAGATCTGCTGCGGGGATAATAATGGTGGCATTGGTCACGTCATAATTAGGAATAAAGACCACTTTTAGTTTGTTATGCATCCGCAGATCATTGTTGACGATCACCGCAATATCATTGATCAGTTTAATAAACAGCTTGGCCATGCTGTAAGCCGGTGCGGCTTTACCGGCAATAATGACTACTCTGGGTACAACTTCCAGTTCCGGATTATTTCGAATCCGGTTATACAGGGTAACAATATGCAGTATATTCAGTAACTGGCGTTTGTATTCATGGATACGTTTCACCTGGATATCAAACATTGCACTTGGATCAAGCTCTATTTTTAATTCATCCGCGACTTTTTTACATAGGCGAATTTTATTTTGCAGTTTGATGTTTACGAAAGCTTCCTGGTGCTCTTTTTTGGTAGCGTATTTTTCCAGCTTACGCAGTTTCTGCAGATCTTTTTGCCAGTCGGAACCAATCAGCTTGCTCAGCCAGCCGGACAGGGCAGGATTGGCCTGGTTGATCCACAGCCGGGGTGTGACACCATTGGTCAGGTTGATAAAACGATCCGGGAACAGGCGATAAAAATCCTTAAAGATAGTGTCCTGCATTAACTCACTATGAATCTGGGCCACACCGTTGACTTTATGGCTGCCCACAATGGCCAGGTGTGCCATCCTAATCTGTTTTTTCCCGCTTTCATCAATTAGTGAAACATTTTTTAATAACTCACCGTCACCGGGAAAGCAATGGTTAACATTCTGCAGGAAACGAAAATTAATTTCATAAATGATCTGCATGTGCCGTGGCAACAGTTCTTCAAACAGGGCTACTGGCCAGGTTTCAAGCGCTTCAGGCAGCAGAGTATGGCAGGTATAGGCAAATACCTTTTGGGTAATATCCCATGCATAATCCCAGTCCTGATAATTTATATCTACCAGGATCCGCATCAGTTCAGCAATGGCAATGGCAGGGTGAGTGTCATTAAGCTGAATGGCTACTTTATCGGGCAGTTCATCAAAACCATCATGGTATCTTTCATAGCGCATTAGAATATCCTGCAGCGATGCAGAGACGAAAAAGTATTCCTGTTTCAGGCGCAGTTTACGCCCCATTTCAGTGGTATCGTCAGGATATAATACCCTGGACAGGTTTTCAGAACGGTTTTTGTCTTCAACCGCTTTAATATAGTTGCCTTCATTAAAATACTGCAGTTCAAAATCCCGCGAAGCCTTGGCTGACCATAAACGCAGGTTATTTACTGTCCCGACGTTATAACCGGGAATTGGAGTATCAAAAGCCATGGCCATTACTTCATCAGCATTCACCCAGTGGGAACGGGTATCACCTTCTTCATTCCGATAGGTAATCACTTCTCCGCCAAAATGAATGGGAAACAGAACTTCAGCTCTGGGGATCTCCCAGGGATTGCCGTAACGCAGCCAGTTATCCGGATGTTCTACCTGATAGCCATCATTAATGCCCTGTCGAAACATACCGTATTCATAGCGAATGCCGTAGCCATAGCCTGGTAGCTGCATTGTGGCCAGAGAATCGAGGAAACAGGCTGCCAGTCGGCCCAGCCCACCATTACCCAGGGCCGCATCCGGTTCAAGTTCTGTCAGCTTCTGCAGATCATGTCCCAGTTCTTTCATAACCTGACAGCATTCCTGCTCAATGCCAAGATTTAACATGGCATTGAGCAGTGTCCGGCCAATTAGAAACTCCAGTGACAGGTAGTACACCCGCTTGGTATCGCAGGCATAATAACTGCGCATGGTATTCATCCAGCGTTCTATCAGGCGATCCCGAATGGCATAGGAAACTGAGTTGAGCCAGTCCAGCTCAGTGGCGGTCAGGGTATCTTTACCAATGGTAAAGGTCAGCCGATCGGCAATGGCCCGTCGAATGGATTCAGTATCCATTCCCTGCTTGCTGTGGATAAATTTTACCGGTTTAATCGGTTTTTTTTTATTTTTTTTATTTTTTGGAGGCATGGGAAATGTCCGTTTTCTGAGTAAGAGGTAAATGTTTATAGCAAGGGTATAGCATAAGCTGAAAAAATAATCGAGTGAGTATTTGTTTGACAGACAGGGTCGGAGTCTACTTTGCTCAAAAACAGTCATAAATTAAGTTGAGCTAATTTGAAAGATGAGGAGCCGATCTTTAAAGTAAGAATTGGGAGGTTATTGTATGTAGAGCAGAAGGCTGAAAAGATATTCAACGCTTTGGGGAAGCGAAGCCGGACTGGTTAAAAAATACCGTGTCTTTGAACAAGGTATCCCCCTGCATCATATAATAGCCCGTATTATAGGTGTATATCGCCGGATAATCTGTTGGATTGGAGACGCGCAATCATGGCAAGGCTTACACAGTGTCATTGAAGTCATAATAACTTTTCTGAGCTATTGTTATATAAAGAACGATACTCAAGTTTTTTTCTGTCAGACTCTCAATCTGTATCCCAGACCAGATTTAATAATTGAATATTATTCAGGTTGTTAATCACCGGACAGTCAGGACAGCCCCTTGTACTTGGCTCGTTAGTACAACCATTACATTTTTTAACAATTCTCATTGCCTTGTTAATTTCTACACTTAAGTTTTCAAATTCTTTAACTTTTTTATTTATAGTAGTTAAAGCCTCATTTAAGCAAGCTTCAAGAAGATGACTGCTTTCATCACCTGAGTTAGTGCTTTCACGTAATTTTGCAATCTTTCTAATTGTTTCAATAGAAAAACCAAGTTGCGTCAATCTCAATATGGCAGATAAACGATTAATATGTTTTTCTGAATAAAGGCGAGTACCTCTTTGGGTTCTAATAGGGGTTATCAAGCCCTCTTCTTCATAGTACCTTATAGACCGAATTGAGGTAGCAAGTTGGCTTGCTGCCTCTCCTATTTTATAAGTATTACCTGTCATTTTAAATTTATATTCCAACCAGTTTTACCTGATAACCTTTAGATTTAAACATATTCAGAAAAACAGAAGAATCCGTTTTTTCTGAATTGTAATAAATAAGAAGAAGATGTTCTTTATTAAAACGTGGAGCAATCACACCTTCTATCTCACGAAGTTGAGACTCAATTGCATTTTTTTGGTCAGTATCCAGTTTTTCCTGAAAATGAACCATTATATCAGCGCCATTCATAACCACTCCTTTTCTTACGTCTACGTTACATTTAAATTATCTTCCGTAAACGTAAGATTGTCAAG
Source organism: Gammaproteobacteria bacterium (assembly GCA_027012135.1). Lineage (GTDB taxonomy): Bacteria > Pseudomonadota > Gammaproteobacteria > GRL18 > GRL18 > JANELJ01. Next base: position 12,784 of record JALUZF010000164.1, on the reverse strand, counting down.
TGGGTTATTAGTTGATTATTTAATATAACAGAACCGGAGCATACTTTTAATAATTCTTATTTAGACGCAAATACCGTATCCATTCACTGTACTCCTTGCTGAAGACGCCTTTATCTTATAATAAAGAGCGCTTCCCTGCTGTCGAAACTTCATCAAGAAGCACGGTGAATGGATTCTCAGAAGTAAAAATATAATACTTTATTTATATTGAACATATTTTAACCAAAGTATGCACAGGCTCCGGATTTTCCAGAAAATAATAATAAATTTTTCTTGAAAAACAGCAGGAACCGGCGTATGATCGCCCGTTCCTGATCCAGCTGAGCTGGAATAGTTTGCGGTGCCGGTTGCGGATGGCTGACAGTTGTTACTGATAATGATAGCTGGTAAGTTCCGGGAACAGGTGGCGGCATTCAACGAATTTTATAAGGTTAATTATTATGCGAGCAAATATCCATCCAGAATACAAAGAAGTCCAGGTCACCTGTAGTTGCGGCCACAGCTTCAAAACACGTTCTACCATTGGTAAGGACACATTATTGATCGAAGTATGTTCTAACTGCCATCCTTTCTACACAGGTAAGCAGAAACTGGTGGATACTGCGGGTCGTGTTGATAAGTTCCGTCAGAAGTATGGTATGAAATAAGTTTTTTATGCCCCTGTTTTGCTCTAATCAATGGTCAGTTAGGCTGGCTGGCAGAAAGAGTAACAGAAAGCAGAAAAACAGCCAAAGGCACTTTAGTTTTCTAAGGTGCCTTTTTTATTTCCGCCTGTTTCTTCCGGTTCTGTTCGTTCTTCTGGCTGCCAGTGTTTCGGCTCAGGAAGTCTGTCTGACAGCCCAACAGCAGTTAAAACAGATTAAACACTGGACACAGGTTAAAACCATAGTGGATGGTGATACCCTGCACCTTAAGGATGGCCGTAAAATCCGTTTGATTGGTATTAATACCCCGGAATTAGGACATCGTGGCGAAGCATCCGGCCCTTTTGGGCTGCAGGCATGGCAGACGGTTCGGAAATTACTGGCGACTAATAAGACAGTCGGTCTGTATTATGACCGTGAACGTAAGGACCGCTATAAAAGAACCCTGGCCTATGTGGTTTTACCTGATGGGACAAGTATTGAGGAAAATCTGCTCAGACAGGGGCTGGCGCTCAGCATTGTAGTCCTGCCTAATGATCGTAATCTGGCCTGTTACCGTACTCTGGAGACACAGGCCAGAAAGGTCGGAAAAGGTTTGTGGCAATTACCGGAAATGCAGTGGTTTCAGGCCGGTAAACTGTCAGCTAAAGCCGAGGGTTATCGTTTTGTGAGCGGGCGGGTTCTGGCCTATAATGAAAGCCGGAAGTACCTGTATTTAAAACTGAGTAATAATCTGTCCGTACAGATTGCCAGAAAAGATCAGAAAAAATTTAAACATCTGGAATCCCTGGTGGGTAAAAAAATCCGGGTAAGAGGCTGGATTCATCGTTATAAGGGTAGACAGAATTTACGCCTCAGGGTTAGAGATAACCTTGAGCTCATTGATTAATGCTTATCTATTTATATTATGCCCTCTCCCTATGGGAGAAGGGCAGGGTGAAGGTATTACTTGTAATATAAGGTTCCAGATATGTCTAATAAAGACACTTTAAAAAAACAGGCGCTGGAGTATCATGCGCTACCCAGGCCGGGAAAAATCAGTGTTAATCCCAGTAAGCCCTGTGCGACACAGGATGAACTTTCTCTGGCCTATACTCCTGGAGTCGCGGCACCGGTACGAGAAATTGCCGAGGATCCCGAACTGGCTTACCAGTATACCAGCAAGGGTAATCTGGTAGCAGTGATCAGCGATGGTACGGCAGTTCTGGGACTGGGCAATGTAGGGCCGCTGGCGGGCAAACCGGTTATGGAAGGTAAGGGTGTGCTGTTTAAACAGTTTGCCGGTATTGATGTTTTTGATATTGAAGTTCAGGCAGATTCACAGGAAGCTTTTATTGAGACTGTCACTAATATTGCCCCCACCTTTGGTGGTATAAACCTTGAAGATATTGCCGCTCCGCACTGTTTTGAAATTGAACGAATCCTGAAAGAACGGCTGGATATACCGGTATTCCATGATGATCAGCATGGCACCGCAATCATTATTGCGGCCGGCTTATTGAACGCTCTGGAACTGCAGAACAAGCAACTGGATGAAGTTAAAATTGTCTGTATTGGCGCCGGTTCTGCGGGCATTGCTTCAATGCGTTTATTAATGACCCTGGGTGTTAAAAAACAGCAGATTAACCTGGTGGACAGAAAAGGTGTGGTACACAGCGGCCGGGATGATATCAATATTTATAAGCAGGAATTTGCTACTCAAACCGATGATCGAAGCCTGGCTGATGCCATGCAGGAAGCAGATGTTCTAATTGGCGTTTCCGGGCCGAATATTGTATCAGCAGAAATGGTGGCCAGTATGGCTGAAAACCCCGTAGTATTTGTGCTCTCTAATCCGGATCCAGAGATTGCTCCGGAACAGGCTATGGCTGTGAGAAGTGATCTGATTATGGCTACCGGACGTTCTGACTACCCTAACCAGATCAATAATGTGCTGGGCTTTCCTTTTATTTTCCGCGGAGCACTGGATGTGCGGGCAAAAACCATTAATACAGAAATGGAAACGTCTGCAGTGCATGCTCTGGCGCAACTGGCACGTTTGCCGGTTCCAGATGAAGTCAGTGCCGCCTATGGTGTAGATAAGCTGGAGTTTGGCCCGGATTATATTATTCCAAAACCTTTTGATCCGCGTCTGATATTAACGGTTGCGCCTGCCGTGGCTAAAGCGGCTATTGACAGTGGTGTCGCCCGTATTGACTACCAGCCATTTCAGAAGAGTTAGGTAATTATTCAGTAAAATTTAGAGTACTATTTAGAGTACTATAGAGTAGCTGTAGTCAGTCACGGTAAAGCAGAATTTAATAAGGCCTGCACCTGCTCAATAGAAGCCCGCTGCATACTCTGACCATTTAAAGTATTCAGCGGCGTAATTCGACGTTGTTTCTCAGACAGTACAATTAAATTAATCCGGTGTTCACCCGCATAAAATTGATAACAGGGTACCTGTTGCGAGTGCTGTTTGCCGAAAAATATCTTCCATTCACCCAGTTGATAGGGAATATGATGTTCCATCAGCATTGTGGCAATCTGTTCCGGTGTGTCAGACAGCAGCTGGATATCAATACCGCTGTGTTCGCCGGCATAACCTGACAATACAGAGCCGGTAAGCCGGGGTTGATAAGCATGAAACAGCTGCATGGCTTTAAGAGCGGTTTCTCTGAGTTTCTGTAGCTTATCCCGGCTGTCCGGATTATACAGGGACTGATAAATTTTTAATTCTGCCAGAATCTCTTCATTATCCGGCAGGCTGTGTTCATTCTGAATGCCTAATTGCTGGGCGGCTTTTTTCCTGGCGTAATTAAAATTATCGGTGCCTTCTTCAGTCATCAGGCGGGCAGCCTTAACGGCTATCTGGGCACGCAGGCGTAACACCTGTTTGTGTTTTTCAGAGCCGTTTCTTGATGATCCGGATTTTGAATATTTAGCGGAATGTTTGCCTGAACGTTTAGAAGAGTTCTTCATTGGTGGCTTCACTGCTGCTGGAATAACCGCCGCCGCTAACACTGCCGGCAGAACGGGTGGGCTCTGTTCCTTCTACAAAATATTCAAACAGGGTCTTTTTTGATGAAGGGGATGCCAGTAGACCGGTTTCAGCATCAATTTTTACAGTGACTACATTTTCCGGCACTCTTAGGGGCTGTTCAGGCATGTCTTCTAAAGCCACGCGCATAAATTTCATCCACATGGGTAAAGCAGCGGTACCACCAAACTCACGTCGTCCCAGTGAGCGGGGCTGATCAAAACCAACCCATGCAGTCGCCATCACCTGTCGGTTAAAGCCGGAAAACCATGCATCAAGCTGATCATTGGTGGTACCGGTTTTTCCGGCCAGATCTTTGCGACCCAGTTTAAGGGCCTTACGGCCGGTGCCGAAACGGATCACATCACGCATAATGGTGGTTAGGATAAAGTCATTGGCTTCATCCACAACACGGGGGGCATGCAGGCTTTCTTCTTCCGGGCAGTTCTGTTGAGGATAATCCGGACTGCATACGGTCAGAGGCTGCTGCTGGAAAAGAACATTTTGCAGCGGATCTTCAATGCGTTCAATAAACCAGGGTGAAATATTATATCCGCCATTGGCCAGTATGGCGTAGCCGCGGGCAATCTGCATAGGCGTCAGAGTGGCACTACCCAGAGCCAGGGACAGGTTTTTGGGCAATTCATCTTCCGTAAAGCCAAAGCGTTTAACATAGTTTATGGCATAGTTAATACCGATATCCCGCAGGATACGGATGGAAACCAGGTTGCGGGACTTAATAAGCCCCTGTCTGAGGCGGGTTGGGCCGAAAAATTTACCGCTGTAGTTATCTGGTCGCCAGAAGCCTTCAAGGTAACTGTCCCTGAATACCACCGGTGCATCATTAATTAAGGTCGCGGCAGTATATCCCTTGTTTAAGGCTGCAGAATAAATAAACGGTTTGAAGTTGGAGCCGGGCTGGCGTTTGGCCTGTATTACCCGGTTAAATTTACTGTCATAGTAATCAAAACCACCCACCAGTGCATTAATGGCTCCATTTTGAGGATTAAGCGATACCATGGCACCGGCTACTTCCGGTTTCTGAGCCAGGGCGAATTCCCTGTTCGGCAACTGTTCGATATAGATAATATCGCCGGGATTAATCACATCTGAAATTTTCTTAAGCCTGGGGCCGATATGATTGTCTTTAATATATTTACGTGCCCACTTAATGTGCTTCCAGCGCAATGACACTGTGCTGCCGTCTTTAAGCAGAACAGTGGCCTGTTCTTCTGTAGCATGTTTGGTGGTCTTTTTGTTTTTTGTTTTTTCTGCTGGAACTTCAACGGTATTAATGGCCATGACCAGAGCCGGATGCAGATGACCTACCGGCCTGAACCTGTCCAGAAACTTAACAGTTTCCAGTATCGGTATATTTTCTGGAGGCAGGTCAATATGCTCTTCCACTCCTTTATAACCGTGTCGGTGCTCGTAGCTCATCAGGGCACTGCGCAGGGCTGCACTGGCTGCTGTCTGCATGCTACTGGAAATGGTAGTAAAGACATTATAACCTGTGGTGTAGGCTTCATCTCCATAAAGTTTGACCATGTGTAAACGAACCATTTCTGCTATATAAGGTGCTTCCACTTCAATATTGGCTTTATGAATTTCAGCAATATCTTTAGTATTTACCGCGGTTTGATATTGATCCTCAGTAATAAAGTTAAGCTGACGCATCCGGTCCAGTACATAATTGCGGCGTATGGTGGCCCGTTCAGGATTGGTGACCGGGTTAAATCTGGATGGTGCTTTAGGTAGTCCGGCAATCATGGCAAACTGTTCCAGGGATAATTCCTGAAGAGGCTTGCCGTAATAGGTTTTGGCTGCCGCTGCAACACCATAGGAGCGATGACCCAGATATATTTTGTTCATATAGAGGGCCATTATATCTTCTTTACTCAGGAGCTTTTCAATTTTAAGGGACAGAAAAATTTCATTAAGTTTACGGATATAGGTTTTATCCCGGCTCAGAAAAAAGTTTCGTGCGACCTGCATGGTTATGGTACTGCCGCCCTGACCTTTCTGGCCGGTTTTTATCAGATGAACCAGTGCTCGCAGGATACCCTTATAATCCACACCAGGGTGTTTAAAAAAGTTTTCATCTTCTGCCGCTATAACAGCCTGTACCAGTTGTTTCGGTATGTCCTGGTATTCCACAGGCTCACGTTTCATTTCTCCAAATTCTGCAATCAGTTTTTTATCAGCTGAATAAACGCGTAAAGGTACCTGTAATTTAACGTCTTTTAATACCTCAATATCCGGTAATGTGGGCTCCAGGTAAAAATATATCGATGTGATGGTGATCACAGAAATTATGGCAGTTGTCAGAAAAAGTGTGAGGAGAGTTAGAAAAAGTTGGTATAAGCGGCGCATAATTGCTCAGGTTGATGTTAAAATAGTTATCTAATTGGCTTGATTATAAAGCTTTTTTTGTGACACCACACCCGTTTTAAGAAAAAAAATTATTCACTTACTTGATTATGATATTTAATGTACTATCATATGATTAGCTTCTAACTATTTGAAGAAAAACAAAAAGCTGTTGTCGCATTGAATGCTGGAATATAAAAAGAACAAAAAAACTGATTTTTTTACAAATTATTGAAGATTAAGAGCTGAAGCTGTGATGGAATCGACAATTTTTATCTTTCAGGTGTCAGGATACACAAACAGTTAAACAATAATTATAAATGGACTTTGTATAATAGTGATTTGTAGTCTAAGTTAGAAGGGCACATTTAAATAATGCGGGATTCAGGCGGGAAAAAAAGCTCTTTTAAATATTTTTTACCCCGAAACTGAGCATAATTTATAAATAATTTAACAAGAACTTAAAAGTAAACTTGCAAAATTCATCTAATCTATTATGATTGTTTTGTAAGTACTTGAAGTATCAGAAATCTTAAGCTGGTTTAAAACAGATGTACAGGCTTCCCAGGTGGCTCTGTGTTTGTGAATGCAGTTGTATCAGGACGGCTTGTCAATAATCTGCATATATAAAAGTCAGTATTAATAGAAAATGATAATAATTAGAAGGATTTAGTTTTGGCGTTTGCACAATTATTCGGAACTAAAGCACAAAATCTGCTGGGGGTTGATATCAGCTCTTCGGCCGTGAAATTACTGGAACTATCCAAAAGCGGCCAGAAATATAGAGTTGAATCATACGCTGTTGAACCTTTGCCGCCCAATTCTGTGGCGGAAAAAAATATCTCCGATGTGGATGCTGTAGGTGAAGCCATCAGAAAAGCGGTTAAACGCTCAGGAACCCGCCAGAAAAATGCGGCTCTTGCCGTAGCAGGTTCGGCTGTTATTACCAAAATTGTACAGATGCCGGCTGATCTGACAGAAGAAGAACTGGAAAGTCAGATTATGATTGAGGCTGACCAGTATATTCCTTATTCACTGGATGAAGTAAATCTTGATTTCGAAGTCCAGGGACCCAGTGAAACTTCCCCCGAACATATGGACGTACTATTAGCGGCATCAAGAAGTGAAAACGTGGATGTCCGCGTCGCTGCCGCAGAACTGGGCGGTCTGACAGCAAAGGTTATCGATGTTGAAGCCTATGCCATGGAAAATGCCTTCTCCCTGATTGCACCGCAACTACCCAATGGTGCAGAAGATATGACAGTGGCTGTTTTTGATGTTGGAGCCACCATGACCACCTTAAGTGTGCTGCACGATCGAAAAACCATGTATACCCGTGAAGCTGTCTTTGGAGGTAAGCAGTTAACTGAAGAAATTCAGCGTCGATACGGCTTATCCTATGAAGAAGCCGGTATGGCCAAAAAACAGGGCGGCCTGCCAGATACCTATCTGCCGGAAGTGCTGGAGCCGTTTAAAGAAGCGATGACACAGCAAATTAGTCGCTCCCTGCAGTTTTTCTTTTCCTCCAGTCAATTCACTTCTGTTGACCATATAGTGCTTGCAGGTGGCAGTTCCTCTATTGCCGATATTGACCAGATGATAGAAGAGCGACTCAGTATTACCACATCCATTGCCAATCCTTTTTCGAATATGTCTCTGTCATCAAAAATCAAGGCTCAGGTGCTGGGCAATGATGCACCGGCAATGATGATCGCCTGCGGACTTGCTTTAAGGAGTTTTGATTAATGGCCAGAATTAACCTATTAAATTGGCGTGAAGAAAAACGCAAGCAGATTGAGCAGCAGTTTTACGTTATGCTTGCCGGTGCTGCATTGTTTGGGGCAGGTGTTATTTTTGCGGTACAGATGCAGCTGGGTGCCATGATTGATTACCAGGAATCCAGAAACAACTATATTAAGTCTGAAATCAAGAAAGTTGAAAAAGCTATTGCAGAAATCAAGCAGTTAGAAAAGAAAAAAAGAGATCTGCTGGCCCGGATGAACGTTATTCAGCAATTACAGGGTAATCGTTCTGACAGTGTCCATATGCTGGATGAAATGGTTAAGGTAATACCGGAGGGTGTGCATTTAACTAAATTTGCTCAAAAGGGTAAGGCTCTGACATTTAATGGCCTGGCACAGTCCAATGCACGGGTATCGGCCTATATGCGAAATATAGAACGAGCAGAATGGCTAAAAGCTCCGTCATTAAAAGTTATACAGACTAAAAAGAAAGTAGGTGCCAGATCAACTGACGGGTATAGTCAGTTTACTCTGACTGCTAAGCAGGCGTCGCCAGAAGATAAGAAAAAAGTCAAGAAGAAGGGCTAATTGGATATGAATTTAAATGAACTTGATTTTGAAAATATCGGCAGTTGGCCCTTAGCCGCACGTTTAGGGGCGGTATTTATTGTTTTTGCCATTGTTGTTGGCGGCGGCTTTTATTATTTTACCCAGGATACTATTGCGCAACTGGATTCGGTAAAAGCCAAAGAACAGCCATTAAAAGATGAGTTTAAACGTAAACAGGGCAAAGCTGCCAATCTTGATGCTTATAAACAGCAAATGGCAGAAATGGAAAAAAGCTTCGGTTCCATGCTCAAACAGCTCCCTCAAAAAACTGAAGTGGCTGATCTGCTGGTGGAAATTTCCCAGACCGGTTTAAGTAATAATCTGGAATTCAGTTTATTTAAACCTTCTGGTGAAGCTCGCAAAGAGTTTTATGCTGAATTGCCTGTGAATATAAAAGTAACAGGTACCTACCATGATTTTGGAGGCTTTGCTACAGGTATTGCGGCATTGCCCCGAATAGTAACTATTCATAATGTTAATATGGTGCCTGTCAAAGGTTCGGTTAAAAGAAAAGGCCAGTCAGCAACAGACATTGATAAAGATACAAAATTAACAATCAGCCTTGTTGCAAAAACTTATCGTTATCTGGATCAGGATGAAATTTCTTCAACACGAAAGAAAAAGAGAAAAAAGCGTAGGCGTTAGAAATAACAGATAGGCCGTTACAGGTCTTATAGTAAGCTTGTTTCTTTAGAATAACTTTTAAGTGTTGATGTTTATAGATATCAATTGATAAATAATTGAGATTGAAATAGATGAAAAAGAGATTAATATTAGTAGCTTCCATATTAGGGCTTTCTGGTTGTGTATCAAATGATATGAGTGATCTGCAAGCTTATATCAAAAACACCAAAGCCACCTATAAAGGTAAAGTGAAGCCACTGCCTGAATTTAAACATCAGCCGCCTTATGTTTATGCGGCAAGTGATATTCGAGATCCATTTAAACCGGTTGTAGATATCGAAGTGACAAGCGGTGCCTATCGAGGTCCAAGACCAGATGAAAATCGTCCGAGAGAACCGTTGGAAGAATTTTCTCTGGACAGTTTAAAAATGGTTGGTACATTGGCTCAAAATGATGGTGAATGGGCATTAATCAAGGATCCGGATGGCTTACTGCATCGAGTTGCAGTTGGTCATTATATGGGTAAAAATTATGGTCGTGTAGTGTCTGTTGATGAAGAAAAGGTTGCCCTGATTGAACTGGTGCCTGACATCAACGGGGGCTGGACAGAAAGAAATGCAGCGATTGCATTAAGTGAATAATCATCGGTTAAAAAGTAAAAAAACAGGTTAAAGGTTTGGCTGGTTGTTTTACAGCTTAATATTAAAAATATCCGGGAAGTATTAGAGAGAATATTATGAACAGAAAAGTAATCTACAAACAGTTATTGTCAGCAGTATTATGGATGTTGTCCATAAGTATTGTAACTGCTGTTCATGCGAGTAATATGCTCGAAGATATTTCCTTTGCATCCATACCAGGCGATAAAATACAGGTGACACTAAAGTTTTCTGAAGCAGCTGTAGAGCCGGGATCCTTTACTATAGACAGTCCCGCCCGGATTTCTCTGGATTTTCCGGATACGGGAGTTGCACTAAAAAATAAGCGTCAGACCATAGGTATTGGGCTGGCACGCAGTATCACAGCAGTATCTGCCGGCAATCGCACCCGCGTGGTTTTGAACCTGACATCATTAACCAAATACTCCACTGCTGTAGAAGGCAATAAAGTCGTAGTAACTCTTGATGAAGCGAATACTTCAGCTTCGACTGCATCTTTAAGCCATAATGCCATCGAGAATATAGATTTCCGATTAGGAGAAGAAGGTGAAGGGAATGTGGTTATTTATTTTAATAAACAGCCAGAAAGTGTCAATTTAAAACAACAGGGTGACCGATTAGTTTTAGATATTAAAGATGCCAGCCTTCCAGGCAACCTTGAACGTAGACTGGACGTGACTGATTTTAAAACACCAGTGACATTTGTGGATACTTTTTCCAAGGGACAAAACACCAAAATGGTTGTTGAAACCCGTGGTGAGTTTGACCATTTAGGGTACCAGGCAGGAAATACTTTTGTTATTGAAGTAAAAGAGCTGACAAAAGCTCAGAAAAAAGCTAAAGAAAAAGCAAAATTTGGTTATACGGGTGAACGTCTGTCTCTTAATTTTCAGGATATTGAAGTTCGAGCAGTCTTACAGTTAATTGCTGATTTTACCGGTAAGAATATGGTTACCAGTGACACAGTTACCGGTAGTATTACTCTGCGCTTAAAAAATGTTCCATGGGATCAGGCTCTGGCCATTATTCTTAAGACTAAAGGGCTGGGTATGAGAGAAGAAGGCAATGTGATGCGAGTTGCGCCTGCAGAAGAGTTAGCTGCGATAGAAAAACAGGAGCTGGAAGCCAAAAAACAAATTGCAGAATTATTACCTTTAGTGACAGAAACCATACAACTTCAGTTTGTTACTGCTTCACAGGTTGAAACGTTATTAAAACAGTCGCGTCAACAGTCTCTAACTGGTGTAAGAGGCCGAGGAGGACGTGGAGGAAGAGGTTCATATAATACTGATACTGTAAATCCAGATAATCCAGATGATGAAGAAGGTGCTTCTTATTTCTCATCCCGCGGAACTATTATGTCTGATGACAGAACCAATAAAATTATTATTCGCGATACTGCGCGTAATATAGCCCAGTTAAGAAAGCTGATAGAAGAAATTGATACTCCAACCAAGCAGGTATTAATTGATTCAAGAATTGTTGCAGCATCAGATACCTTTAATAAAGAAATGGGCTTAAGCTGGAATTTTGGTTCAATTGACAATAACGGCACTATAAAAACTCCCGGTTCAGCATTGCCAGGTTCAAGTAATATTACACAAACAGCAAAGGGCGGCGTTGATTTAGGGGCTGCACAGAAAAACCTTCTAGGAGTAACATTTGCCTTATTGAATAGTGATTACCTTGTAGATCTGGAAATTTCAGCTTCTCAGATTGAAGGTTCAGGTGAGGTGATATCCAGTCCAAGAGTGGTTACTACTAATGGTAAACGTGCAATTATTAAAGCTGGTGATGAAGTTCCTTATCAGACAACCAGTCAAAATGGAACACAAACTGAATTTAAGGAAGCTGTTTTAAGTCTTGAAGTAACACCTTTAATTATTCCTGGTGATAAAGTGAATATGGATCTGATTATTAAAAAGGATCAGGTTAGTTCTGATGTAAGAACAGGAATTGGTCAGGCTCCATCCATTCAAACACGTTCTATTGAAACCTCAGTATTAGTGGATAATGGTGATACTGTCGTTTTAGGTGGTATCTTTGAGCATACAAAAGCAACTTTAAAAGACTCAGTACCAATTCTGGGAGATATACCTGTAATTGGTGCGGCATTCAGGGTCAATAGCAGAAAAGATGATAAAAAAGAACTGTTGATTTTTATCACGCCTAAAATTATGAATGAAAATCTGACTGTCAGATAGATATTTCATCTCTGCTCAAATGCAAACAGGCTGATTTGTCTATTGATAAATCGGCCTGTTTGCATTTCTACTCTTATAAAATGTATAAACTCCCGTTAATGACTTGAAAAACCACTTAGGTTTTGTCATATTAGCTCAAACTTTTAGCTGTTATTTGGGATACTAGTCTATATGGGCACCAGCCTGAATCAGAATATTATTTTAATTGGTCCAATGGGGGCCGGTAAAACTACCATAGGCCGCCAGATTGCCCGTGTATTTGATTTAGATTTTTATGACAGTGATCGAGAAATCGAGCAGCGAACAGGCGCTTCTATTCCCCTGATTTTTGAACTGGAAGGTGAAGAAGGTTTTCGTAAGCGTGAACAGGATATTATTGCGGAACTGACCAGTAAAAAGAAAATAGTACTGGCTACCGGCGGTGGTGCTGTTTTAAGAGAGGCTAATCAAAAAGCACTTAAAGCGTCAGGTACTGTTGTATATCTATGTGCCAGCCTGGACGATCTACTTGAGCGGACCTCTAAAGATAAAAACCGGCCCCTGCTGCAGACCGCTAACCCACGTGAAAAATTACAAAGCATAATAACCGAACGTGATCCCATTTATCGACAATTAGCTGATATAATACTCGAAACTAATAAAATGACGGTTCATACCGCCGTTAAACGCTTAGAGGAGTTAGTCAGCGCTGAGCGTTGAGCATTGAGCGCTGAGATTAATTTGTTTTTTATCTGAACGCTGAATGCTGAACGCTGAACGCTCTGTTTTTTTATGATTACATTAAATGTTGATTTAGGTGAACGCAGTTATCCTATTTTTATCGGACAGGACATTCTAGGTGATTCTGCTCTGTTATCGCCCTATATAGCGGGTAAGCAGGTTGTCGTTGTTACTAATGAAACAATAGCGCCTT